>DAOWAH010000410.1 GCA_030634675.1 Fidelibacterota bacterium | reverse complement strand
GTTTGGCGATATATGCTAAATAGGATGGGGCGGCGGCGTTTGATACAAAATTCATGGCCGGTGAAAATTCAGCCATGGGATCATTAGATAAACCAGCCAAGAAAATAACCTGATCAAAATTTTTCAGATAGGACTCGTCAATATCAAAGACATCCTTTTTTATAACTTCAACCCCTTCCGGCAGATGATTACCATACCACAGGAGATCCAAAACGGTAACTTCATAATTATGAACCAGCAGGTCCGGGATTAAACGGGAGCCGATATAACCAGCGCCACCGACAATAAAAATTTTCATCGTTGCTCCTTGGTTAAAATTTCTTGCAGTTTTGTCAGATCGAAAGATGTATCAAACGGTACTTCAAAGGACACCTCGTCCCGGCAGAGTTCACCTACATCAATCCGGCCTAACTTCTGGGCCAATTCCATTACTGATTTCCGTTCCGTTCCCACATGAATGATGCCAGTCAGGTCTTTAATTAGAGCCAGCTTCAGAATCAAAGGCGCTATCACAGTTACTGAATCGCGGGAAGTGTACTGATCAATAAAGGCTTTGGGATGGGGGAATACCGGTTCGCAAAAGGAAGTGCGGATTATCAGTGAATCGCTGTGAAGGCGCACAGCACACTCGCCGCCCAATTTTGACCAGGCATAGCGATTCTGGGGCAGTAATTCAGCATTTTCGCGGTAATTACCACGATCACCCTTAAAAACATAATCGGTCGAGATATAAACCAGGCGAAATTGGCGCTCGATGCACAGGGTGGTGATATTGGCGGTGCCAATTATGTTCGCCTGCAGAGCCTGCACCGGATCAGCATCGATTTTGGGTGGTGAAATAAAGGCGGCAGCATGCAGAATTGTGGTTATATTAGGTTCCGTCAGATAGTCTGTCATCTGATCAGGGTTGGTAACATCGAATTCTTCAAGATCGGTGGCCAGCAGTTTGGGCTCCAGCTTGCACAATGCGGTTCCCAGCAACCCTCTGCCACCAGTTAAAAGAACCTGGTTAGGTTTTATTTCCATAGTGCACTGAAGGTTTGTTTTTTACGGAGGAAATAATCAATGGCTACACTGCGGTGATACATGAATTTATCCAAGGCGCTATCAGGAACTTGACGGGCAAGCTGAACTTCCCTGCGTTTCCGCAGGATCAAAGACAATTGTCGGAATAACCAGCCATGACCCCGGAGGATTGCGGCAATTTTCATTGTATCCCATACCAGAATTGATTTTACCACCACCAGAATATCCAGTAAGTATCGCGCTGGCAGTAGATACATCAAACGCCGGGATGAATAATTCTTCATCATCATAAAAACACTGTTACGATGGTTCCAGTACTCTTTTTTAAAACTCTGGGCTTTTATAGTACCACCGGCATAATGGTAGATCACTGAATCAGTACGAATCCGCAGGCGGTAGCCCTGCAGTAATATTCGCCAGCATAAATCGATTTCTTCCATGTGATGGACAAAATCATTGTCAAACAGACCGGTTTTTTTCAGCACATCCTTGCGAATAGCCATGGCAGCACCGGAGGTCCAGAACAGATCGATATTGGTGTCATATTGACCCTCGTCCTTTTCAATCGTATAAAAGACCCGGCCGCGCATAAATGGAAAGCTGAAAATGTCGATCATGCCACCAGCGGCTCCGGCGTACTCAAATGAATCCCGATCGATCATATGATGGATTTTGGGTTGTACGGCGGCGATTTGTTCATCCGATTCAAACTCTTCTATTATCGGCTCCAGCCAGCCGGGGGTGACCTCAATATCATTGTTCAGCAATAAAACGTACTTCCCCGCGGCAACTTCAATACCCAGATTATTACCGGCGCTG
>DAOWAH010000446.1 GCA_030634675.1 Fidelibacterota bacterium | reverse complement strand
GATTTTGGCGATAGACTGGTACTGATTGCAACTGACCGCCTTAGCGCTTTTGACCGCCTGCTGGCGGTGATTCCATTCAAGGGACAGGTTTTAAATCAAACCAGCGCCTGGTGGTTTGAGCAGACCCGGCACATCATTCCCAACCATGTTATTTCAACTCCTGACCCCAATGTTACCATCGGAAAAAAATGTACTGTATTTCCAATCGAATTTGTTGTCCGCGGTTATATTACCGGATCTACGGACACCGCCCTTTGGACTCATTACCACAATGGCTCCCGTAATTACTGTGGCAATGATTTGCCGGAAGGATTGGTCAAAAATCAAAAATTGGATAAAAATATCCTGACCCCAACCACCAAGGAAAAAGACCACGACCGGCCAATCAGTCCCTCTGAAATTGTGGGCGAGGGCTGGATGACAGCCACCGATTGGGAATATGCCGCTGCTAAAACAATGGAACTGTTTCAATTCGGCCAGAAAATCGCCACAGAACATGGACTGATACTGGTAGATACCAAATACGAATTCGGAAAGGATGCCAATGGTAACATCCTACTGATCGATGAAATTCATACTCCTGATTCCAGCCGCTACTGGCTTACTGACAGTTATCAGGCACGGATGTCTGAAGGGCGGGAGCCGCAGAACATCGATAAAGAATTCCTGCGTTTGTGGTTCAAGGATAATTGTGATCCTTACAACGACGCGGAATTGCCGGTTGCCCCGGAAGACCTGGTGGTTGAATTATCCCGGCGTTATATTCAATTATTCGAAACGATTACCGGAACGTCCTTCCGGTTTCCGGTGCACGCCACACTGATTAGTGATCGAATTCAATCCAATGTGATACAGGCACTGAATAATTAAATTGATTTCAGGAGATAAAATGCGCGCAATAATTATTATGGGTTCTGTTAGCGATAAAGATCATGTGAAAAAAATCACCAGCCACTTGGATATCCTTAATATCCCCTGGGAAGAGCATGTAGCTTCTGCTCACAAAGAACCTCGCCAGGTGCTGGAAATCATTGACAGCTTCAAAGGTCAAAAAGGAATTGTATTTATAACCGTAGCTGGTCGCTCAAATGCCTTGTCCGGTTTTGTAGCTGCCAACAGTAAAATTCCCACTCTGGCCTGTCCGCCCTTCAAAGATAAAACCGATATGCTGGTAAATATCCACTCAACTTTACAGATGCCCAGCCAGACGCCGGTTCTCACTATTCTGGAGCCGGGAAATTGTGCTCTGGCAGTAAAGTACATCCTGGATTCCTGATGCAGGTTTTCGACAATCAAACTCTTACCGCCATCTCACCAGTCGACGGCAGATACCGGGACAAGACATCTGAACTATCTATTTTTCTATCCGAACAAGCCCTGATCAGATACCGGATAAAAATCGAGCTCGAATATCTGATTGCTCTGAGTAAAGAAAAAAACTTTACCGCTTTAGCGCCCCTGTCGACTTCATACCAGACACAACTGCGGAAATATTACAGAGCTTTTTCCACTGCTGAAGCACAAAAAGTCAAGGAAATTGAAAAGCAGACCAATCATGATGTAAAGGCAGTCGAGTACTATTTACGGGAACAGTTCCAAAACACACGATTAAATAAATTATCCTCCT
>DAOWAH010000384.1 GCA_030634675.1 Fidelibacterota bacterium | reverse complement strand
GTTCAGACACTATATAGGAACCAAATAAGGAGGTCGTGACATGACAGATGAGAATCGCTCTGATGTTGATCGTCGCTTTGGGACAGACAGACGTAGAGAATTATACAGCAGAGAGGATAACTTTCGTTACTTCGCGAACGGGGCGGCCGAGAGGAGGATTTGGGAAGAGCGAAGATCAGCAGATGAGCGCAGAGCGGACTGGTTTAGGGTTAACGAGTGGTGTAGCTGCTGGTGGGAGACTTAATTAGTGCTCAACCGATTAATTCTATCACTAATGGGAGATAAAACCGATGAAAGTGATTACACTCCTGGGAAGTCCGAGGAAAAGGGGAAATACAGCGACAGCACTGGGTTGGTTTGAAGAAGAACTGAAAGCCCAAGGACATAATATCGACAGAGTCAATGTTGTCGATTTTGAAGTAAAAGGATGCTTGGGATGTGGCAAGTGCGAAGAGATAACTGATAAACCTGGCTGTGTGCAGAAGGACGATGTGATGGGAATATTCGAGCGCATGATGTCCGCCGACGCAGTGGTGTATGCTTCACCGCTTTACTGCTGGGGGTTTTCTTCACAGATGAAAGCGCTTATTGATCGGCATTTTTGTTTGGTAAAAGGTTACGGTACCCCGGATTACAAATCATTTGCTGAAGGCAAACTTACAGCGCTTCTGGTGACTTGTGCTGGGCCGGTCGAAAATAACGCTGACATTATCCAAGTACTATTTGACAGGCTCAATGATTACGGCAAATTGAAGGTAGTCGGCAAATACATAGTCCCTTCATGCACAACACCCGATGCAATGGGTAATGAAGCTAAAGAAATTGTAGATGAAATGCGCCGGGATATTTTAGCCGCATAAGAAAATAGAACCAAAGATATATGTCCGTTCCCCGAAAAGCATTCCTGAATTGATGCTTCTTTGCCAGTATTTTTGGGAGTTCAATGGTGATAGAGTTAAGACTTTGATTTGTATTCTTGATAAAATTATAATAATTTCAAATCATTGAAAATGGCGAAGGAACCCTGAAAATCTTGGTCCGCCAAAAGTGAAGATTTATTTGGGTAACCTTAAATCGACCAATTTTTAAGGTTTCATAACGAAGTCGTAAGTAAATTCGCCCACTTAATACCATAGGTTATGATAAGCTAATATTAAATTTCCAATTGTGACCAGCCCAACATATAGTGGATTTATCTTGCCCTGTCTCAGGCCAAGTTATCATGCACTTTTCAAAGGCAGGAACCTAGCCCAACACCTTGTGGACTTCCTTTGGGGAAGTATTCCTTTCATCCATATTCCCTTAATGCTATATGAGAACAATCCTCCACGGATGTATCAAAGACGTCGGAAAAATGGGAAATTAACCTCTCGCTTACGGCATCCATGGACACATCGCAACCGAGGAGTTTAGACATGGACGTCGCCTTTCTATCGGAGAAACCACAGGGATTGATAAGTGAGAAATGCTCCAGATTGGTACTTACGTTGAGAGCAATACCGTGCATGCTGACCCACTTCCGTAAACTAAGCCCAATTGCCGCAACTTCTTCTTTGCCTACCCAGACACCTGCGTGGTTTTCATCACGACCGGCGCTGATCGAAAAATCTTTCAGGGTGCATATTATTACTTCTTCGAGGTTACGAACAAAGCGGTGAATATCTTTTCCTCGCTGCGTTAGGTCCATAATCGGGTATGCAACCAGTTGACCAGGCCCGTGATAGGTGACATCCCCTCCCCTACCGATAAAGAACAGGGATATTCCCTCTTGTGATAGTTTTTCATTGGAGACAAGGATATTATCGGGGCTGCCTGATCTGCCAATGGTGAGCGTAGGGGGATGCTCCAAGAGGAGCAATATATCTGAAATCTCTCTATCTAATCTCCTGCGATAAAGCCTCTTCTGTATTTGGTAGGCCTCATCGTAGTCAATTGTACCAAGTTTAGCAATAATACACTTATCAAGAAAATTAGTACTTTCCACCATTTCTATTGCCAAGGTTTTTTGGTAAGCGTCTTTATG
>DAOWAH010000044.1 GCA_030634675.1 Fidelibacterota bacterium | reverse complement strand
TGGCTTTCACAAATGTTGAAACCGGTCAGCCGGCAATTGATCACTGCAAAGCGGCTTTCGAAACCGGGCAAAATGTTGTCACCAGCAATAAGGGTCCGGCAGCCATAGATTACACCGGGATGCAATCTATAGCTGAAAAGAACAATGTCAAATTTATGATCGAAGGTACGGTTGTATCGGGAACACCGGTCTTAAATCTGATCGACGGACCACTGGCCGGCTGTGAAATATCTTCGATCAAAGGCATTTTGAACGGCACTACCAATTACATTCTGACCCGGATGGAGGCCGGTATGGCTTACACTGATGCCCTGAAAAAAGCACAGGAATTGGGTTATGCCGAAGCCGATCCCACCGGCGATGTGGAAGGTTTTGACGCTATGGCAAAAGTAATCATCCTGGCGAATGTTGTGATGAAGGCCGGAATCACCGCCACGGAGGTGGAGCGGGAAGGCATCACTGGTATCACTACGGAAATGATCGACCAAGCCAAATCCAAAAACGCTCGTTGGAAACTGCTCGGTGCAATTGAAAAAAGCACAGATGGAATCAATGCATCGGTCAAACCGGAGATGATTACCATGACTCATCCCCTGGCCGGCATCATGGACGCTACCAATGCTTTAACTTTTACCACTGACTTGCTGGGCGATATTACTATCGTCGGCGCCGGCGCCGGGCAAATAGAAACCGGTTACTCAATTTTAACTGATATATTGGCAATTCATCGAGGTAACAATAAATCCAATTAAATAGCGGGAAACAAATGAAAGATCTACAGAACAAAGGAATTGATACCCAGGTGACCCACTGCGGAATCAATCCTGATCGAACCTACGGCAGTGCTGCACCTCCGATCTATCAAACATCCACTTTCAGTTTCGAATCAGCGAACCAGGGCGCCCGGCGTTTCGCCAATGAAGAAGACGGCTACATCTATACCCGTTTAGGGAATCCAACAATCAATGCCCTGGAAGAAGCAGTTGCCACTTTAGAAGGTGGCTATGGTGCCTTGGCAACTTCCTCCGGAATGGCCGCCATCACCACCGTGTTCATGACTTTCCTCGAGCAGGGTGCGCACATTGTCAGTACCGATTCGGTTTACGGCCCTTCCCGGGTAGTCGTGGAAAAGGAATTCTCCCGCTTTGGTGTTGAGTATGACTTCGTTGACACCGCTAACCCGGAAGAAATCAAAAAGCACCTGCGATTGAATACCAAACTAATTTATATCGAAACACCCTCTAACCCAACGATCAAATTGACCGATATCCAGGCCTGTGCCGATATCGCTCACAAACACGACGCTTTGCTGATAGTAGATAATACTTTCATGACACCGATTTTGCAACGCCCCTTCGACTTCGGCGCCGATATCGTTATCCACAGCATGACTAAAGCATTGAATGGCCATACCGATGTAGTGGCCGGAATTATCGTCAGCCGGAATGAAGAATTGCACTTACAGGTACGACGCGTCCTCCGTTTTATGGGTGGCACTATGGATCCCCATCAGTCCTGGCTGGTATTGCGCGGCCTGCGAACCTTGGCTCTACGGGTTGAGAAAGCACAGTCCAATGCACAACAATTAGCGCTATTTCTGGATGACCATCCCAAGGTGAAATGGGTTCGCTATCCCGGTCTACAATCCCATCCACAACATCAATTAGCCCTTGATCAAATGAAAGGCTCTGGCTTCATGATCAGTTTCGAAGTCAAGGGTGGCGCGGAAGCCGGACGGACAATCATGGACAATGTGGAAATACCGACATTGGCCGTATCCCTGGGCGGTTACGAATCACTGATTCAACATCCTGCATCAATGACCCATGCCGGAATGAGCAAGGAATGTCAGGAAAAGGCCGGCATCACCGATGGTTTGGTTCGCTTATCCGTTGGATGTGAAGATGCAAACGATTTGCTGGCTGATCTGGGACGCTGTCTAGCACTAATTTGACGCTAATTAGTCTGAACATTTAATCACGGGAGAATCTGAAAATGAAAATGTTAATTGGCGGTGAATGGATCGCCAAAGCAAATACAATTGACGTGCAAAATCCCTTCGATGGATCAGTGATCGAGACCGTTCCGGCTGGGACGACGGAAGATATTTCAGCCGCTATCGCGGCCGCAGTCGAAGGTTACGAAATCAATCGTAGCCTGCCGGTACACCAACGGATCAGCATTCTGAAAAAGGCCTGTGAAATAATGGAAAACCGCTACGAAGAATTGGCGGTAACGATTGCCAGCGAAGGCTCCAAAACAATCAAAGAAGCCCGCAAGGAAGTCGGGCGGGCGATCAATACGATGACAATCTCGGCCGAAGAAGCCCGTCGTATTTGTGGTGAGACAATACCGTTCGACAGCGCCGAGGGGTCGGAAAACCGGGTCGGATATTACTATCGTTTCCCGATTGGTGTGATTGCGACGATTACACCCTTCAATGATCCGCTGAACCTGGTTGCGCATAAACTGGGACCGGCCATCGCCGGTGGAAATTCAGTGGTACTGAAACCGGCCACAGTTACCCCATTATCAGCCCTGAAACTGGCTGAGATTCTGCTTGAAGCCGGATTGCCGGGAAAAATTTTATCGGTGGTTACTGGTCACGGTAGCCAGATCGGCGACGCACTGGTGTCCGATGAACGGGTGCGCATGGTTTCTTTCACCGGCGGTGTGGAAGCCGGCCAGAAAATCATGAAAAAAGTCGGCCTGAAAAAAGTCGGAATGGAGCTAGGCTCAAACTCACCAGTGATTGTGATGGATGACTGTGACCTTGATAATGCTGTGGAATCCTGCGTTTCCGGTGCCTTCTGGGCCGTTGGTCAGAATTGTATCGGCGTCCAACGCATCTATATCCAGGATGCGGTTTACGATCAATTTCGTGATCAATTTGTGGGTCGTACAAAAAAATATAAGACCGGATTCCAATTGGATGAAGATACCGACATGGGTCCCATGATTACCGAAAATGAAGCTATTCGGGTCATCGAATGGGTGGATGAGGCGGTCGAAAAAGGTGCTTCATTGTTAACTGGCGGTACCCGGGAAGGAACGCTAGTACAACCAACCGTATTTGAAAAAATGCCGGCCACGGCCAAACTGGACTGCCAGGAGGTATTCGGTCCGGTGGTATCGCTTTACTCAATTAAAACACTGGATGAAGCAATCGAAAAATCCAATGCCGTTGATTACGGATTACATGCCGCCATTTTCACTCAGGATTTGAATCAGGCCTTTCACGCCATAAAAAATCTGGACGTAGGTAGTGTGATCGTCAATGATTCCACCGATTATCGGGTCGATCTAATGCCTTTCGGCGGCGTCAAACGCAGCGGTCTGGGTCGGGAGGGAATCAAATTCGCATTACAGGAAATGACCGAGCCCAAGGTGGTTTGTTTCAATCTTTGATAGAGCAAAGAGCAGGGAGCGAAGAGAGTGCCCGGGAGCGGAGCGGAGGAGAAAAACCATTGTCCGTTAACAAACGCCCGAACACTTTAACACTTCAACACTTTAACACTTCTATAAGGTATTATAATGACTGAACGACGTTCCTGGGCCGAGCCTTGGAAAATTAAAATGGTAGAGCATTTGCGGATGACTACCAGAGAAGAGCGCCTCGCGGCTATTAAAGAAGCGGGTTTTAACACTTTCCTGTTAAAATCACGCGATGTATATATCGATCTGCTGACTGACAGCGGCACCAATGCCATGAGTGACCGTCAGTGGGCCGGGATGATGCTGGGCGATGAGTCCTATGCCGGCAGCCGAAATTTCTATCATCTGGAAGAGGCCGTCCGGGATTACTACTCCTATAAATATCTGATTCCCACTCATCAGGGGCGTGGCGCCGAGCATATAATTTCCCGGATCATGATCAAAGAAGGTGATTACATTCCCGGTAACATGTATTTCACCACCACTCGCCTGCATCAGGAATTAGCTGGCGGTAATTTTGTTGATATTATCATCGATGAAGCCCACGACACAGAAAGCACTCACCAGTTTAAAGGTAATGTGGATCTCGCCAAACTTCAGGCTCTGATCGACAAAGTTGGTGCGGATCATATTCCTTATGTAGCCATTGCCACAGCCGTGAATATGGCTGGCGGTCAACCGATTTCCCTCGCCAACCTCAAGAAATTACGGAAACTGACCCAAAAGTATAATATACCAATTGTCCATGATATGACGCGGGTTGCGGAGAACGCCTGGTTCATCAAGGTACGGGAAGACGGTTATGCCGACAAATCAGTGGCCGAAATCATCTATGAAATCTGTTTGCTGACTGATCACGCCACAATGAGTGCCAAGAAAGACCCGCTTGTCAATATTGGTGGGTTCCTGGCCACAAATGACGAAGATCTATATCGCAAAGCTCAAAATATGGTGGTGGTGTATGAAGGTCTCCATACCTACGGCGGCATGGCCGGCCGTGACATGGAAGCGGTGGCTATCGGTATTGCCGAATCAGTACAGGATGATCATATCCGGGCTCGCGTGGGCCAGACCCAGTATCTCGGTGAGCGACTGCTGGAATTCGGTATCCCGATCGTGCTGCCCATCGGCAGTCACGGCGTATTTATCGATGCTAAGAAATTTTTACCGCATTTGGAGCAGGATATGTTGCCAGCCCAGACCCTTGCAGCGGAGATCTACATTCAGGGCGGTATCCGTACGATGGAGCGGGGTATCGTTTCCGCCGGTCGCAATAAGGATACCGGTGAACACATCCGGCCCAAGCTTGAATTGGTACGAGTAACAATTCCACGCCGGGTTTACACCCAATCACACATGGATGTCACTGCCGAGTCCATCGCCGATGTTCATACCCGCCGAGATAGCATCAAAGGACTCCGCTTCACCTACGAACCGGATTATCTGCGCTTTTTCCAGGCCCGCTTCGAACCGATCGATTAATCAGTTTTTACCTGCCAAAGCCTGTGTTATCCTCCAAGAGCGCGGGCTTTATTTTTACCACGGAGACACAAAGGACACTGAAAAATTTTAATTGTTTTGACAATAGTACAAATAACAATTCACCATCATATCTCCCCGCTCCTCCACACCCCGTGCCTTATCTCCCCAGCACATTAACACATTAACACCTGAACGTCATTTCCACTGTAATTTCCGCTCCATATTTGAACAATGATTAAATGATGTCCACTAAAAATTCATTAGCAGATCGAATCTACCAAGCTCAATGCTACGGCAGTGTTGAGCCCATTGAATATATGACCCCCTACCCGAACCTGGGTACATTGATTGTTGGGCAAAATATCAAACTGGCAAATAAAATCTGGTATCTCCCCCAGATGTTGAGTTATGCCGATTTGTTGCAGCGTATTAATCAAACTGCCAATTGGCTAGAGCAATCAGGCATTACCAACCATGATCGGGTTTATCTTGCAAATTGCCCCACACCAGAAGCGGAAATACTGGCCCATGCCATTTGGCTGGTTGGTGGTTCAGTGGTCATCGGCAGCAATCTGCAACAAATACTTGGCTGCTGCCAGCCCAAATTGATTATAGGTAAATCGACTGCTGACGTTGGTGGTGTGGATATCATTCCAATCGGTGAAGAAGAAAACCAATTCCCGAAGGTCTCTGAAAAATATCCTCCTGAGTACCATTCAAAGCACAAAGCGCTGTTGAGCGACGAAGCCCTGGTTTTCTGGAATGGCCACCGAGGAATCCGGCTGAGTCATTACAATCTGTTAATTAATTCTAACGGCACATTATCGCAATTGGTGCCTGACCAAGACACCACCATGCGGATTAAACTGCCCGCCGCGACTACAGCCTGGGCCGTTTTACAGGCCATTTTACCAATTTACGCTGGAATTGGGATGTCCCCCGATGAAGGAGATTTAGGCATTGGAATCGAGAAATCCGAGGCTACCGATTATTATTTGAATTACAATTTGAAATCAACATTGGTTGACGATCTACAACTCCATATTCTACCAGAGGCTACAGCTGTTCTAAAAATCGGTGACAGGCCAATTCAGCTCACTAAAATAGCTGTAACGGGGGATGGGAAAATCATTGTAAGCGGCCATTCGGTGATGATGGGATATACTGATAATATTATTAATGAACAATCTTTCACTGAAGCCGGTTTGGAACTACCTCTATAAACATTGAATCCTGCAACAATGAAAACAACTTATTTCACCAAGTCAAACATAGCCGCCAAGTCGAGTGAATTCCTGCGGAACCTGGGAAATGACGTTCGTTTGCATGAACTAAATGCTCAATTACATGACTGTGCATTGTTAGTGCTGGATATGCAGGATTATTTTCTATCACCGGATTCCCATGCCCTTGTACCCAGCGGTCAGGCAATTATTCCCGGTATCAACAGATTGGTCCGTCATTTTCAGCAGCGTGACTGGCCGGTAATTTTCACCCAGCATATCAACACCATCAATGATGCCTTTGTCATGAAAAGCTGGTGGAAAGATCTCATTTCCGCGGATAATTCATTAGCCCAGATTACACCTTTGATCGCAACTAACTCGGCTCCGGTAATTGTAAAATCTCAGTATGATGCTTTTTTCAATACCGAACTTGAGACTCTGCTGCATTCCTTGAAAATAAATGATCTAATTATTTGCGGATTGATGACCCACCTGTGCTGCGAAACCACCGCCCGGTCTGCGTTTGTCAGGGGCTTCAATGTGATATTTCCGGTCGATGGAACGGCTACCTACAACGAACAATTCCATTATGCCACTCTACTTAATCTAGCCCACGGATTTGCCACTCCGGTTTTAATTGATCAAATTATTGATCGGCTAATGAAAAAATGATGCTGATTGAGGTAGCCATTATCGGGGCCGGGCCGGCCGGGATCGCCGCCGCCATTCAATGCCACCGGCAGGGAATCGACTTTATCCTATTCGAACAGGCGCTGGTAGGCGGTTTACTGAATAATGCCCACTTAGTGGAGAACTATCCCGGCTTTCCCGCTGGTATCGCAGGTCGGTTCCTGATAGATAAATTCAGCCGTCAGCTCAGCAACCTGGCGGTTCCGGTGATCAACGAACAGGTAACTCAGATCGATTTCAGGAATAATGCCTTCAGCATTATGACAGATTCAGAAACCCGACAGGCGCAGTATTTGATTCTAGCAACCGGAACAAAACCAGTTACAACTGAGCTGTCAATTTCGCAGTCTTTGAACGGTCGGGTATTGTATGAAATAATTGAAATAATAAAAGTCACCGGCCAACAGATTGTCATCATCGGTGCCGGCGATGCTGCCTTCGACTATGCCCTGAATCTGGGGCAAAGAAATCATGTGATTATTCTCAATCGTAGTGATCAGATAAAATGCTTATCCCTTCTTGAGAAAAGAGCAAACGCCAATGACAATATTAAGTATCTGGAAAATATCAGCGTGATTGGGGCTGAAAAAACACCTGCCGGACAGATTAAGATCGCTTGCATTCAGTCAGGAGACAATATCTCAATCTACGCCGATTATCTTGTTTTTGCCATCGGCCGTGATCCAAACGATGCCTGCCTATCCCCGAAACTACGCTCATGTCAGAAACAGATGATTGAAAAGGGGCGGCTGTATCTGGCCGGTGATATCGCCAATGGACGCTATCGTCAGACCGCTATTGCGGTGGCCGATGGCATCCGGGCGGCTTTGCAAATCAACATCCTGCCAAGCAGCCGCTAACCATGAAGATTATAGCCACCAGCGGAAATCCTGATATAGCGACCGTTTACCTCGCTGATCTCGGTGCAGGTCGCTTGATCGAATTTGTCGAAGCGGTCCAGCCGCCGATAGCGAGGGAAGACAAATGGGTGCTGATCATTTCCACGCTGCAGGGTTGCCCGGTTGACTGCTCGATCTGTGATGCCGGGCAATTTTATCATGGACGACTATCCGAAGAAGAATTGTGGGTCCAACTGGATTACTTGGTGAAATCCCGTTATCCGGACAGCAAAATACCGGCTAATAAGTTTAAGATTCAATTTGCCCGGATGGGCGAACCTACGTTTAATCCAGCGGTTTTAACAATATTGCAGCAACTACCCAAACGCTATGATGCTCCGGGATTGCTACCTTCTTTATCGACGGTTGCACCGGCTGGCGTAAACAATTTTTTTGATCAGATGCTGGAAGTAAAACAAGAATTTTACCAGCGGGGAAATTTTCAACTCCAGTTTTCCCTGCACTCGACCAATAAGGAATATCGTGATGAGCTGATTCCCGTTAAGAAATGGAGTTTTACGGAGATTACTCGGTACGGTGAGCGCTTTTACCAGCCAGGTGACCGTAAAATCACTCTGAATTTTGTATTAACAAATACAACCCCAATTGAGCCAAACATACTTCTGAATCATTTTGATCCAGAAAAATATTTAGTCAAGTTAACGCCCTTGAATCCAACTTACCGCTCCCAGGAACATGGGTTGGAGTCCGCCATTGATCCTTATAACAAATCAACCAGCAATCCCACCACTAATGCGATAAAAAAAGCCGGATACGAAGTAATTCTGTCAATCGGTGAACCGGAAGAAAACCTGATCGGCAGCAACTGCGGTCAGTACATCCAGGCACATCTCAGAAACGAATCGGGACTGATAGATGGATATATGTACCCGCTGAAAAATATTAAATAAAGGTATAATGTCATTTCGATTCTCCGATTGAGATCGGGGGAGAGAAATCTGCACCAGGTGGTTCACATATTCAGCAAGTGCAGCACACTGCAAAGCTATTGTAGATTTCTCCTCATCCTTTGGATTCGTCGAAATGACTGTAAATGAATGGATGCCATCCCTCGAGGGATGGCATCCATCTGCTGATTAAAATACTTCATTTCATAACTTAACTACAATTGAAGATCACAACGCTAAGCGATGCGACAAGAAAACTGTGATCAATATATCCAAGCTCATCAACGTCGGGAGACTGCCTTACCGGATGGATACAGATACCCGATTAATAAGACAGAATAGTACAAATATCAGATAATTATTATTACTGGTTGTTACCTGAATGCCGTAATCGTGGCAGCAACCGCCCACTACGTTTCATGTAAGCCTGGTATTCATCGCTAAACTGCTCAATCAGCATTTTCTCCTCAACTCCCATTCTGATAAAAATATGTGGGGTCAGTACAATCAAGAATGAAAAGCCGGCAATCCAATTAGGAAGTATCATTGCCTGAGCAAGTGCCCATATCATATGAGCTGAATACATGGGATGACGAATATTTTTATAGACACCGATGGTTATCAACTTATGATCCGGCCTTAAACCAACTATTGGAATCCAATTGCGATTTAGATCAGCATGGGAGTGGTATAGTAACCAGCTGGCATTCAGGAATAATACTGCTCCCAGATAGCCTACCCATTCCGGTCGGG
>DAOWAH010000027.1 GCA_030634675.1 Fidelibacterota bacterium | reverse complement strand
TTTCAGCAATAGAGAATAGGAAAAGTCATCGGAAATTCAAGCCGATACCCTTGGAACTGGATGAATTGTCGTTTCTGCTTTGGGCTACTCAGGGTATCCGGCATATTACCGGACCAGGACGGGCTTACCGGGTGGTGCCATCGGCCGGCTGCCGACACGCCTTTGAAACCTATCTCTCGGTTCAATCGGTTCAATCATTGGAGCCTGGGATTTACCGCTATCTGCCGATTGAGCACAGCCTGATTTTTGAGCATTCCGTGGAAGGCTTGCCGGAAAAAATTGTTGCCGGAACATCAAACCAGGTTTTTACCGGTAAAGCGGCGGTTAATTTCATCTGGACAGTAATACCCTATCGAATGGAGTGGCGCTATGATTTTGCTGCTCACAAAGTAATTGCAATCGATGTCGGTCATGTCTGCCAAAACCTGTATCTGGCTTGTGAGGCAATCGGGTGCGGTACCTGTGCGATCGCGGCCTATGAGCAGGAACAAATGGATGCGCTATTAAAAGTGGATGGTGAGGATGAATACACGATCTACCTCGCTCCGGTTGGTAAGATTTGATATTCAGAAAATTATTTATTTAAGTGCTTGACCACAAAGGAATTTATTCGTAATCTGCTATTAAATAATATTTTCATAGGAGTAGTAATGGAATCGAAAACTTATACTAAAAGAGATATCAGCAATCGTATTGCCAAACGAATGCAGGCTAAGCAGAATCAAACATATGAATTTGTACATGTGGCCTTTGACATAATGCGGGAAATGTTGTGTGAAGATAATGACATTACCAGAATCGAGATACGTAATTTTGGGGTGTTTACGGTCAAGCCCACCAAAGCCAAACCGCGTGCCCGGAACCCCCGGACCAATGAAGAAGTTTATGTCCCGGCGCATAAAAAAACTCATTTCAAACCTGGTAAAATTATTAAAAAAGTGTTGAGTAAACCGCTCGAATAATCATCTGAAAATATTGTCATAGAACAAATTGGGAGTGCAATGGCAAGTTTTGCTATTGCACTTTTAATTTACCGGTCTATGCAGAATGTCCCGTATACTCTCGACAAGCTCAGGACAAGGTTTTGTCCAAACCAACAAAATGATCCTGCTGAAGTAATTCCTATTTTTAACCGTCACGGACACTTTGAGTGTCCGTGACGGTCGTTATTATTTTATTTCTTTTCAGATCGTAGTTCAAAGCCTTTGACCACCACAAAGGCGATCAAGGCGAACAGGAAAAATACCAGCAGCATCCAGGCTACACTCTGCAATGTGGCGATTATAGTGCGGTAGATCTCCAGCATCCAGCGCTCGGCATTCAGTATTATTGGTTGGGTATCCGGTTCGGCTGCTGTGATATATTTTTCTAATTGCCAGATTCGAACTCCACCGGAAATCCCGACGACATAAATGGCAAATTTAATATATTTTTGCCAGGCACTGCTGATTGCTTCGTTCACAATCCGCTCGAGTATTGTGGTGATTGGTTTGTCGAAAAACCGCGCAATGATTACACAGACCAGTAGCGCGATTGCAAAAGTTACGAGAAGTAGAATAATAAACATTGTACCTCCTAATTATTAAACCCGAACTAGTATCGAGTCAACCCTGTATTAGCGCAACCAAGTCTAGTTCTTTTCGCCGCAAACTTCGTTGAATATTTCAATCCGCCAGTTGGCGGACTGAAAATATTCGCCTTGTTATCGACAAAAATTCCGGCGACTTTTTGCACACAACATACTTGACACAACACTAGCGTTGTACCGCTTAATCGCTTGGATCAATACTTTCCAGGTTGTTATCTGTAAAATACCGCGGTGAATTTACGTCAATTCAAAGAACCGGATTTAGCAATTTTTTACAACAGTGTTCCGGTGTTGCCTGCTTTTTGTAATTTATCAGACTTAGAATTATGGTTGTAACGAAAAAATCTAAAATGACGCCTTGGTATCGGCAGGTGAAATTCTGGCATATCCTGCTTTATGTAATTTTACTGCTGGTAGTGGTTGTGACCAGCCTTATTGAATATCGAGCCCGTTATCGCGATACTCTCAGACTTTTTCAGAATCAGGCTCAGACTACCGCCACAGCCATAGCCTATAGTGGTACACAGCAAGCCCGGTTGACTGAAAATCTACAGGAATCATACATCGCGCGCGCTATTGATCTTCTGCATACAGTCGATGAATTGGATCGCGAGGGATTGTTAACCCCGCTCCGTTTGGAGAGTCTTCAGCAGAGCGGTATCATTTTTGAGATCACCCTACTGGATAGGGCTGGGCAGGTGTTAAATCCCGCTGGCGAGGGTCGTGCTTTGGGACGCGGACCGGGTTTTAAACGATTGATCCAGCCCCTAATTTCGGGCGCGGTGGATACATTAATTGCCGGCCTGCCCACCGGTGGTCCCCATTGGCGCCACGGCGAGAATAATGCAGGCACGCGTTTTATTGTCGGTATCCAGCGATCACGCGGGGGAGCCATAATAAGTCATTTAACGGTGGCCGCCGAAACAGATTTTCGTGCTAACATCAATCTCGAGCGCTTGCTGCAGGAGATGCTGGACATTGAAGGCATTGCCTATATCAATTTTGAATTGCTGGGCTATCAATCCATTCTGGTATCCAACCTCGCCACCGAATTTGATCTGTATTCAAGTCCGCGCCAACTTATTCAGGAAGATTTATATCTCGTAAAAATCAATGATGAAATTTTCATTGAAGTAATCAATTATATTATCCCCAAAGGGGAACCTGGTCTGATCCGGGTAGCGTTTACGACCCAACCGGTGGCCGATTTGTGGCGTAGCGTGTTTATTCAGATTATTATCCGCAGCGGATTGTTGACCCTCGCGATGGTCGTTACTTTTCTATTTATCCTTTCCCGTCAGAATACTATGTTATTGAGATCGGAAAAAGAACGAATTGAAGCGGAAGTCCAGCGTCTGGAACAACTTAACCGGATCCAGGAAAAACAGGCTGCTATCGGCACCTTGGCCGCCGGGCTGGCCCATGAGATTCGCAATCCACTTAACGCGATCGGGATAATCGCCCAGCGCCTGAAACGGGAGTATAAATCAGGTGCAGAGGATGGGGGAGTCGCGAAAATGTCCACTATGATGGTCTCCGAGATAACGCGGTTGAATAAAATTCTGGAGGACTTTCTTAATTTTTCCCGGCCAACGCCGTTAAAAATTGTCCGTCTAAATATGTCCGAATTGATAGCCGGTATTCACGATTTATTCGGTAAACAGGCTGAAGAGCAGGGGCTGGAAATAATTATTGAATCCGGCGCTGAAACCGATCTGGAAGGCGATCCAGAATACCTCAAGCAGGCTCTCGCTAATATTGTCAAAAACAGTCTCGAAGCGACACCCAGCGGTGGCCGAGTCACCATTTCAGTGGCGGGTACTAAAGATAATATTATCGTAAAAATTGTCGATACGGGACAGGGGATTGCTGCCGAAAATATCAATCGAATTTTTGATATATTTTACACTACTAAGGATTCAGGCAATGGTATTGGACTGGCGGTGACGCATAAGATCATCTCTGATCATGCCGGTACGATTGAAGTATTCAGTTCACCGACTGGTGGTACTGAGTTTCTGTTAAATTTACCACGGAGCCATAAATGAAAATTCTGGTTGTAGATGACGAACGTGCCCAACGAGAAGCCCTGGCGGGATTTCTTCGGTCTTTGGAACACGACGTGGCTATCACCGACTCGGCCCAGACCGCCCTCGCTCATTTGTATAAAAAACCGGCGGATGTGGTTCTGACGGATTACAAAATGCCCTACATGACCGGGAACGACTTGTTGAAGGAAATCCGTGGGCGCTACCCGGGAATGGTGGTGCTGATAATGACAGCTTATGGCACGGTTGAGGTGGCTGTGGAGGCCATGAAAGCGGGGGCTTGGGATTTTGTGACCAAGCCGGTGGACTTGGATCAATTGGAGCTTCAGTTGCAGGCCATCGAAAAATTTATTGAACAGCGGCAAGCCTCCCTGCTACCGGCGGAAATTAGCAACAGCGGATTCATTGCCATTGACGCAGTAATGCAGAATATTCTGGTTAAGGCGCGCCGTGTGGCTTCTACTGATGCCTCTGTTTTGCTCACTGGCGAAACCGGTACCGGTAAAGAAGAACTAGCCTATTATATTCATTCCCATTCCCACCGCGCCGATCAGACCATGCAGGCTGTCAATTGTGCCGCCCTGCCGCCCAATCTGGTGGAGAGTGAATTATTCGGTCATGTTAAAGGCGCCTTTACCGGTGCCACCAGAGACCGAGTTGGCCATTTTGAGGGAGCTGATGGTAGCACTCTTTTCCTGGATGAAATTGGTGATCTACCCCAGGATATGCAGGTAAAATTGTTGCGTTTTTTGCAGAATAGTGAATTCCAACCGGTGGGCAGTAATGAAACGCGCCAATCTGATGTGCGTATTATCGCCGCCACTAATGTGGATTTGCAATTGGCTGTAGAGCAGGGTGATTTCAGGGAGGACCTATATTATCGATTGGATGTGATCCGTTTTCATATTCCGCCGTTACGGGAACGACCGAAGGATGTAAAAGAATTGACCAGCAATTTTAGCGCTGAATTTAAAGAACGTCATGGTCGGTTTGACCTGACACTGAGTGCCGAAGCTGCCGAAGCATTGTTGAATTATGCTTTTCCGGGCAATGTACGGGAGTTGCGGAATATTATTGAGCGAGCAGTCGTACTGGCGGATGATACGATCATAACAGCGGCTGATCTTGAATTGCATACTGCACCGCCCCGGAGCCAATCAGGGGGTGGTTTAATTGATTCGGTTCAGAATATGGAGCAGGAATTGATTACTAAATCACTGAAAGAATGTGGGGGTAACCAGAGCGAATGTGCCCGCCGTTTGGGTATCAGCGAGCGCGTCCTGCGTTATAAATTACAGAAGTATAATCTGCGCTGATTCTTCGACAATATTTACGAAATTTCGACAAAATTGTCGAATAAATCTGTTTAATATCTACTGATCCATCAATTCAAGAATTACTGTATATAATATATAATTAATGATATAACGATCAAGTATTTTTATTCCTCAATTTCTGGCACAGAAATCGTGACTATAACGAACGAAATGATTAATAACACGAAAAAAAGGAAAACGAAAATGAAACAAATTAATACGCTTTTCAGAAT
Organism: Fidelibacterota bacterium; assembly: GCA_030634675.1. The sequence continues at coordinate 6,009 of DAOWAH010000027.1, read as the reverse complement.
ACTGACGGTTGTTGCACTAACGATTTTAGTGGGTGCCAATTTTACTTTGGCCCAGGGTTTTGGTGGCCATGGTTATGGCGGTACTGATTTCTATATTGATGAAGACGGCGACGGTTTTAATGACAATGCCCCTGATGCTGATGGTGATGGTATCCCCAATGGTATGGATGATGATTTTGTCCGGCCGATGGACGGCAGTGGCAATCGTTTTGGTCCCGGTGATGGCGACTGTGATGGTACCGGAGCAGGCCAAGGTGGTAATGGCCCCGGCAACGGTAATGGCAACGGAGGCAACGGCCCCGGCGATGGTACTGGATTTGGACCCGGTACTGGTGCTTGCATAAATACCGAGCTGCAGCAGGTTCGCAGCACCAGATCAATTAATCGGCAACCGCGCTAAGAAAGATGATTATGATGGGGGTGGTAATCCACCCCCAATTAATTAAAACATGGAAATAATTGAAAAAATGACTAAATATCTCAAAATTCTCCAGCGCTTTTTCCCGGCAGTATTTGTTTTTCTGACAACTATCAGCGGACAGGAAATTTCAGTGGAAATGAACAGTTATGTAGGGCAGATTGACCATATATTTGATTCCTATCTTGGAGTTGATCAATCTTATCTGAGTGGTTCATTTTCATTAGCTTATCAGCCTTCTCAGAATACGCGTTTATATGGTAGTATTGATCGTACCGAAGTTCTGACCAACCAGGACTATTCCACTGGCTCCATCGAGGCTGGATTCCAATACCGTTATCTGGAGCTAAAAAATCAGCAGCTATTTGCCGGTTTGATCTTCAGTAATGCTACTTATGCACCGGCTTATGACTATTATGAATTTTCAGAAATCAGTGCCTATAGCGACTGGAAATATTTTTACCATCCCCAGGGATCGCTGGCTTTGGGATACAATTTCCAGGGACGGACCTACAATGAAATGCCTCAAGGTTCGAATGCCGAACACAATCTTTATGCTTCTGCCAACTATTCTTTAAACACTGGTACCAGTTTCAAGCTGCGGGGTTGGTACGCAATTCAGGATTTTCAAGCCCCCCCTACAGTTTACGCACAGGGGCGTCTTGGAATTATTATACCAACCTATGAAGAATTAAATACAAATTATTTGACTGGTCTGAATCTGCGTGTCAGCCAGTCCATAAATAAATATATAGGACTGGTTATTTCTGGAGGCAGACAGTATCGCATCAATCGCACACCCTCTGATTTCATTATTCTGGACCAGTCCACCAGCCCGTTTATTGACCGTTTTCGCTGGGATGGCAATTCCGGTTCGGGGCGAATAAATCTTCGTCTTCCGGGTGGTTTTAACATCAGTGGCGGGGTGTTTTTGGAACGGCGCAATTATCTGGATGTGCCAATTTATGAATTTGATTTTGACGCAGGTGATTATGTCCAGGTTGATGATGAATATATTATCAGTGATTATAATCGCACCGACAATTACACTTATTATGACATCCGGCTAGATCGGGATTGGAAACTGCCTTTTTTCACTGGATCTCCGTTGATTGGGACCAGTCTGACGATTGGATCCAAGCAGAATGAATCTAAAGATCCACTCTATGATTATGCCGGGAATACGATTTCTTTTGGAATACATTTAACAAAATAAAGGAGTAAACATGAAGAGCTACATAGCAATAAGCCTGTTAGTGTTAATGACTGGGTTGTCAGCCCAGGGACGTGGTGGGTTCGGCCGCGGAATTGGCTGGAACGACGACTTAAATCTTACTACTGAACAGATTAAACAGATTGATGGTTTTCGGACTGATTTTCGGAAAGCTCAAATTGATGTGCGAGCTGATATGCAGAAACTGCGTCTGGAATTAAAGGAACTGATGCAGGTCGATAATCCCAATCAGAAAGCAATCGACGCCCAACTGGAAAAAATCCAGGACCAGGAATTAGCCTTGGAGAAAGTGCGGGTCAGGCATCAATTAGAGGTGCGAGCCCTATTGACTGATGAACAACAAGTGCTGTTTGACCAACATTCATTTGGACAAGGCATGGGTCGCCATCACAAAGGAAATCGTGGTGGAGACCAAGACGGCCGCGGTCTCGGTGGTGGTAGAAATAAACATGGTGGCAGGATTTGGTAAGTTGTACTGAAATAATGAAAAAGGGACGATTTTCCGTCCCTTTTTTTTATAAAATTATGGAGTCATCAGGTTAATATCTATTGGTCTCATAGAAGGAAATAGCACAATGATCTCAACTGAAATTGCCGGATTCTATCATTTCTACCCCTCAATAGCCGCCGTAGTTGGAGCCCAGCGGAGCGATAAAGTGAATTTTATGGCGGCTGCCTGGCACACTGGTGTCAGTCACTCACCACCATTATACCTGGTATCAATTGCTCCCAAGCGCCATACTCATGATATGATTATGGAAACGAGCGAATTCACCTGCAATTTCCTGCCTATTGATCAGTTAAAGATCATTCACGGTTGTGGAATTGTCTCCGGGGCAGACATTGATAAGGTTGACAAACTGAAGATCTCATTTGAAAAATCAATTCAAGTGAAGTGCCCGGTAATCGCCAGCGCCTATGCTGCCTATGAATGTCGGGTAGTGCATCAATATCCGGCTGGTGATCACACCTTGTTTGTGGGTGAGGTGGCTGCAGTCCATATTGATGAAACAAGAATTTCCGCGAGGGGTATTCTTGATCCGAATAAAATTGATTTTGCCATGTATTTGGGATCGAATACATATATCTCTGATGATCCCACCTCTGAACAAATTTTGCCAGGAGATTTGGAGGCTTTAATTAATGTCCACTAAACAATCTGTATCAATAGGTCTGGCACTTGGAAGTGGTTCCGCCCGGGGCTGGGCCCACATCGGTGTAATCGAAGCCTTGGAAGAAAATAATATACCAATCGATTGTATTGCCGGAACCAGTATTGGTGCTTTTGTCGGGGCAGTTTACGCTGCTGGTGATATTAACAGCCTGAAGGAATTTGCCTTGCGCATGGACTGGAAAATGGTGCTATCATATTTTGATGTGGTTTTCCCGAAATCAGGCTTTCTGGATGGGAAAAAGGTTCATGATCTGTTTTCCATGCATACCAATGCCCAAACATTCGCCGATTTTCGGATTCCTGTACGGATGCTGGCCACCGATCTTAATAACGGACAACAGGTAAGTCTGGATTCGGGCAATATTATTGAATCGATCCGAGCCAGCGTCTCCGTGCCAGGTGTTTTTACACCGGTGCGACGGGGGGATCAAATGTTAGTGGATGGCGGTCTGGTCAATCCGGTTCCGGTCGATGTGGCTCGTGCGATGGGGGCCGCTGTGGTGATCGCCGTTGATTTGAATACCGGTCTGATACGCAGGAAAGCTGATTCGGAGCCGCGTAGGATAAAATCCACCACAAGTGAGAGCGCATTCGATGAATTGCAGAACAGCAAGAATGAAATGATTGCCAAACTAGCCCGCAGCTATGTTGGTGCTGAAAAAATGATTCGTGATAAAATTGGTTCCTGGTTCGACCGGGATGACCCCAAACCGAATATCCTGGAAGTTATGGGCAGTTCACTCGGTATTATGGAGGAGCAGATCGCCCGAATCAACCTGGCCCTCAACCCACCGGATGTACTGATACAACCACGACTGGGAGACTTGAAAATGTTTGATTTTGACCAGGCCGAACGGTCGATCGCTGAAGGTTATCAGCGGACAATTGAGCAGATGAGCAACATTCAGGAATTGATTGATCGGGAATAAATCGAAATTTCAGGGCTGCTAGTGCTGCACTTCCCGGTGTCGGAAGCAATCTACCACATGGTCGTTCACCATACCGGCAGCCTGCATGAAGGCATAACAGATAGTCGTTCCAACAAATTTGAATTCCCGTTGTTTCAAATCTTTGCTCATGGCATCTGACTCGGCGGTGCTGACGGGAATTTCTCTCATGTGTTTCCATTTGTTTATTTTCGGTTGACCATCCACAAATTGCCAGATATACTTATCAAATGAACCGTGTTCCGCTTGAGTTTCCAGAAAATACTGGGCATTGGTCACCGTGGAGCGAACTTTCAGTTTATTACGGATGATACCCGGATTGTTCAGTAATTCCTGAATTTTATTTTCGTTATATAGAGCGATTTTCACCGGATTAAAATTGTCTAATGCAATCCGGAAATTCTCCCGTTTATTCAAAATTGTGGACCAGCTCAGGCCAGCCTGGAAGGCATCCAGAACCAGGAATTCAAAGAGTTTTTGATCGTCATGAATCGGGACACCCCATTCAGTATCGTGATATTCGATCATCAATTGATTGTCAGATGGCCAGGGGCAGCGAGTTTTCATTTATTAACCTAAAATTGTTGGCCGGATTTTACACCGGATACGAAAGGGAGACCAGCGCTAACAAAAATCTGACCAAGGTATTTTAATTTGGGTAAAGTCGCAGTTTAGCAACTGCCTTCCGTATTTGTGAGATTTATCACCGGTCTATATTTATCTCTGGTTAATATCCCCAGCGAAAATCGGCGTAAAATTTTTAATAATAATTGATCAAACTATGAAATAATCATCAGACAACTTTTGTCAATATTAAACGTCTATAAGTAGAAAATAATTTGTGATTGACTAATGCAACATGCCCTTAAGAATAACCTGACTTCTTTAGCTTCAGTACTAATAATTGCTTTTTCAATCGTCTCCGGTCAGGAGACGGGACGCGTATTTGGTTATCTGCGGGCGGGTGACACAGGCGAACCATTAATCTTTGCCAATGTAATTCTCCAAGGTACTATCAAAGGTGCCGCCTCGGATGTGCACGGTTATTTTGTAATCATCAATATTCCCCCCGGTAATTATACCCTGAAAGCAATGATGATGGGTTACCAATCGATGGAGCACCCGGTGGAAATCACGGCTGGCAGCGATCAGCGAATTGATCTGGAATTGCCGGTACGGGTCCTATCTGGGGAAGAGGTTACAGTCACCGCCGAGCGGATGCGCTTCGAAGAAAAGGTGGAAATCAGTCGCATGAACCTTTCCCTGCGGCAGATCGAAAATACGCCGGCCATGATTGAAACGGACCTGTTCCGTATTTTGCAGATGACTCCCAGCGTCACTGCTAAAAATGATTTTTCCTCGGCCCTGATTGTACGAGGTGGCGGTTCCGATGAAAATCTGATCCTGCTGGATGGAATCGAAGTCTACAACCCCTACCACTTGGGCGGAGTTTTTTCGACCTTCAATGCCGAAGCCCTGGCTGATGCTGAATTTCTGGCCGGTGGCTATGCGGCCAAGTTCGGCAATCGCAATTCGGCGGTGTTGGATATTACCTCCCGGGAAGGCAACTCCAAACGGCGGATTTTATTTAAAGAAGGCCCGGTATCCGAAATTATTGATTTAAGTGGCATAAATGGTGAAATAAGTCTGCTGAGCAGCAAAATCCTGGCAGAAGGTCCCCATAAATGGGGAACCTGGATGGTGGCTGTCCGTCGAACCTATTACGATCAGATTGCCAAACTGTACTACCGACTTAAAGATGGCACCACACCGGGCAGTGGTTATTATTTCTGGGATGCCCATTGGAAAGTTTTCTTTGACCTGAATCAAAAAAGTCGTCTGACGCTGGCCGGTTACTATGGCCGAGATTTTCTGGAATTCAATTTTGAAGACGATGAATCCGGTTTTGACATTGGACTGGATTGGGGAAATTATACCACCAGCTCACAGTGGCGCTTCGTACCTAACTCCAAATTTCATTCCACTTTTTCAATCGCTCGTACAGTTTACGATTGGGATATGGGGCTGACGTTTACCGAAATTGATTCCGCCGTCGGAAAAATATCCACCGATATCTTTCAAAATGTGGCTCTACGGGACTGGACGGTAAAAGAAAAACTAGACTGGTTTGTCAGTGATCAGCATACCATTACCGGCGGCTTTGAGTACAAAATTCTGGAGATGGCAATCAAACAGGAAATGGCTAATATTACCTTTCTTGACCGGACCCAGAGTC
>DAOWAH010000344.1 GCA_030634675.1 Fidelibacterota bacterium | reverse complement strand
TCCAATTTTATACATCATCGATCCGGACATATGTATTTTACCCTTAAAGACCAGAAATCAGAGATTAAGTCGGTAATTTTTAAAGGTAATAACCTGTATTTACCGTTTCAACCCGAAAACGGAATGCAGGTTTTGTTACAGGGACGTTTGGCAGTATATGAACAGCGTGGCTATTACCAGATAATCGGCACTCGTATGGAGCCAGCCGGAACCGGAACGCTGTATCTGGCCTTCGAAGCGTTGAAAAAGAAATTGTCAACCGAAGGATTATTCGCTGACGAACTAAAACAACCATTGCCGCCCTATCCCCGGAAGATCGGGATAATCACTTCGCCAACCGGGGCTGCAATCAGGGATATTACCCAGATTTTGCAGCGCCGAGCGCCCTATGTCAAACTGATATTACGTCCGGCTATCGTTCAGGGAACGGCCGCTGCCAGCGATATCGCCCAGGCGGTGCAGGATTTTAGCGCATATTCTGATATTGATCTAATAATTATTGGCCGAGGTGGCGGATCATTGGAAGATCTGTGGCCTTTTAATGAGGAATTGGTAGCCCGAGCCGTGGCTGATTGCAAAATCCCGGTTATTGCAGCCGTCGGACATGAAACGGACACTACTATCATCGATTTAGTGGCTGATCTGCGAGCATCGACACCATCGGCAGCAGCGGAATTAGCAGCGCCTTCGTTAACCGAGATCGCCGGCAATCTGGATTATTATCAGGAACGGATCATCCGTTCCATGGATCGTTTAATCGAGCGTTACCAGCAGAATCTCGATCATCTGACGGCCCGTTATGGGTTCAGGCAACCACGTCAATTATTGGATCAATGGCAGGAACGCTTCGAACGTTTGGAACGGGAGTTGTTCAAAATCCCACTGTTAAAACTGCAGGTTTGGCAGGAACAGATAAATACTTATTCCCAACGATTAACGGCACTAAATCCAGGAGCGATTCTAAGGCGGGGCTATGCTCTGGCCACACGGAAATCCGATGACCGGATTATTCGGAATCCTGATGACTTAACTATGGACGAAGAGTTTTCATTACAATTGGCAGATGGTGCAATTAGTGCTCGCAAAACCGCCGGGGCAGAGGCCAAAAAATAAAATTATCATAACAGGTTCAATATGACTAAAAAAGCAAAGATCATTCCTTTTGAGGAAGCTTTTAACAAGCTGGAAACCATTGTGAGCAAACTTGAAAGCGGTGAATTAACACTGGAAGAAAATATCCAATTGTTTGAAGAAGGAATCGCATTAACCAAGGGATGTCAAAATCAGCTTCAGACAGCCGAAGAAAAGATTAAAACCCTGGTTAAAAACAGTACCGGCGAATTTGAACTCGAGGATTTGGAGTAATGCAACCCAAACGATTTGCCATCTGGGCTAATACCGATAAGCCGGCATTCTGGGAATTATTACCCGGTATAGTCGCCTGGGCAAAAACAAATGGGCTGGAAATATTTCTTACGCAAAAAATTATTGCTGCAAGTAATCCTAAACCGGATTACTCTTACCAGGTGATCGGTAGTGCTGATGACTTTTACAAGGTTGATTTCGTTCTCACCCTGGGGGGTGATGGTACGATCTTATCGGCAGCACGCGCCGTTGGCGGACGTGACATTCCGATTTTGGGAATTCATCTCGGCGACCTGGGTTTTCTGGCGGAAGTGACGGTAAAAGAATTGTATCTGCGGCTGGACCAGGTAGCGGCCGGGAGTTATCAGATCCAGGCGCGGATGATACTCAACTGTAGTGTGCAAAATGGTGATCAAGTCCGGCAATTATGTGCTTTGAATGACATCGTTATTGATAAAGGTAAATCACACCGGATGATTTCTACCAAGTTGGAGGCTGATGGCCGGTTTGTGGCCGCTTACAAAGCTGACGGTTTGATTGTGGCTACTCCGACAGGTTCCACTGCCTATGCTCTAGCTGCCGGTGGACCGATTGTGGTTCCGGGTTTGGGTGCGATTGTGGTAGCTCCGATTTGTCCCCACAGCCTTAATTATCGTCCATTGGTATTAAATGATAATATGCAATTGAAGATCTCGTTTCCGGAAAGCAATTCAGAGGAAATGGCTGTTACAGTTGACGGGCAATTAATTGAATATTTAACTGACCAACATCTGGTAGTTATTAATAAGGCAGAATATAAAATTCAAATGATTGCTTTTGAAGACAGTAATTATTTTCAGACCCTGAGAGCCAAAATGGGTTGGGGGCGCCGAGGGGATAATTAAGCTGTTGTGAAATATAATTAACTTAGCGGACCGTCAGATTATTGGAGGGGCTAAAATCTGGATCGATCAGATTTCACAGGCTGGTGCGTAGTTGGGATCACCCTGGGCTTTATGCTGTCGAAGCAGGCAGTCATCCATTACTACCAGCAGTCC
>DAOWAH010000078.1 GCA_030634675.1 Fidelibacterota bacterium | reverse complement strand
TTACGACTTTGCTGGCGGGTACATTGATGGAAGGTGGAAATCCGGTTGAACGACTGAGTGATCTGTGGCTTGGTTTCCCATTCTCATTTACGCTGTTGCTGATTTTAGGTTTTCATGAGACCGGACATTACTATTTCGCCCGTAAACACCAGGTCGACGCGACTCTACCGTATTTTATTCCAGCCCCAACACTAATTGGTACCTTCGGTGCTTTCATCAAAATCAAATCGCCGATATACCACCGGGACGCCCTGCTGCAAATTGGTGCAGCAGGACCGATCGCCGGTTTCTTAATTGCAATACCTGCTCTAGTCATAGGTCTGATTAAATCTGAGGTGATTGAGATGAGTGGTGAATTAACGGGTATCACTCTGGGGGATTCGTTACTCATGAAATTTCTGGTTGCACTGACCCATCCGGGGCTTACAGAAAATCAGGATATTCTGCTGCACCCCATCGCCTTTGCCGGCTGGATCGGTCTATTGGTGACCATGTTAAATCTTTTACCAATTGGACAGCTTGATGGTGGGCATATCGCCTATGCTTTGCTGGGCGAAAAACATAATAAATATGCCTGGTTTGTTTTCCTGGCTCTGATTCCACTCAGTTTTTTAAGTCTTAACTGGTTGGTCTGGGCGGTATTAATTTTGGTATTAATGCGCACCGCTAAACACCCCCCCATAATGGATATTCAAACACCCTTAAGGCAAAATGATAAACTGATTGGAATCGCCTGTCTGGTGATTTTTATCTTATGCTTTATTCCCACACCATTCCAAGGATAACGTCATTAAACAAATTATCTTAATATTAGCACTTATTACTGTATTGACAGCACAAGTTCGGGTTGGAGAGTGGGAGTCATTCACCTCGCCTTTGGATATACGCTCTATGATAGAATATGGGGACACAATTGTGGCCGCAACCGGTGGAGGATTACTTATCTTTGACCGCAATACTAAAACTTTTAGTACTTTAACGAATATTGACGGTTTGGTAACGACTGATCTTCAGGCAATTGCAATCGATCCGTATGGAAATCTATGGCTGGGTGGTGGTGAACCTGATGGATTATTCCAAGTTTATGATCTCCGGAAAAAGCAGTCCCTGAATGATTTTGCGGATTTTGGATTTTTTGAGGTCACTGGTTTTGCTACTAGCGATTCAATAGTATATGGTATCTTCCGTGAGAATCAGGATATTGGACTAATCGAATTTATTTATCAGGATGGCCGGTTTATTTATCGGGATGTATATCGTAACTGGCCAATCGCATTAGGCAATATAGTGTCAGTGGTTATATTTGAGGATTATGTTTGGGTCGGAACAGACTATGGCTTGTTGCAGGGGAACTGGCAACGGGATAATTTGAAAGACCCGGATAATTGGACATTAGTAGCGGGGATGAGTGGAAATATTTCCACTCTGCACCGTTACGGTGACGAACTGCTAATCGTTAATGACCAGATTGTTTACATGGTGAGACTGCCCGATTTAACAATTAAATGGCAATGGAATTATTTTGCCAATTCCTATCTATTCAAGGATATAGTCCGGACCCCGGACGGGGAGTACTGGGGTATTCTGAAGCGGGCGTTTATCAAATTAAATGATATGGCCAAAGCATGGCAGATTAATACTGACTTTTCTTTGGAAAATCTGTTACCATTAGATGACAATACAATAGTCGTAGGGACTGCAACAGGCTTGTCATTGGTGGACACAACCACAAAAGTATTGAACCGTTATATTCCCAACGCGCCAGTAACCAATCAATTCAGTGCGGTAACAGTGTTAACTGATGGACGGGTGGTGGCCGGATCCAAATTCGGTTTGGCAATCAAGGAACCACAGGGCTGGCGGAATATAGTTGAACATATCAATATAACTGCGATCGATACAACTTTCAATTATGATTACCGATACTACGTCGCTGATACCCTTCCCATTGATTTTGGCGGTTTTATCGCCGATCTGGAGCAGGGACCGGATGGTCTATTATATTGCGCTATACGTGGAACCCATCCGGTGCCTAATGAAAATTACGAGCTGCGGGGTGGGGGAATAATAATAATCGATATTGATAATCCGACGGAATACACCCTGATTGATACCGCTGTGCTGGATTACTATGCTGACGAATATATGGTTGTTAAAGACCTGGAATTTGATCCGCTGGGCAATCTATGGGTTGCGGATACCTATGGTACCACCAAATTGATACCACTCCATGTGCGCAGCGCTGACGATAATTGGGGGCACTACAGCGCTCTCAACAGTAATTATGTTTTAGGATTGGGAGCGAATGCACTGGCATTTGATCGCTGGGGTCGTGTATGGATCGGATCATTGACCTTGGGATCCAATACTTCAGGAGTAGCCAATGGCGGGTTGGCGGTCTTGAATTATACTGGTAACCCGACAGTCCCGGAAACATTCCAATGGACTCTGGAAAATGAAGGTGAAAATATTTGGTCGATTGCCGTTACAGCTCAAAATATCCTCTATCTGTTGACGCCAGACGGTTTAGCTTGGGGTACGATTCAAAATTCAATGACTGATCCTCTGAGAAATCTAAGTGATCCCAAATTTCCGAATATATCGTTTGGAGTAGGCTCTCGGGTAAAAATTGATCCGCGCGGAAATGCCTGGACCATATCACCTGATGATGGTGTTAATGTATTACTGGAAAATGCTACCTATTGGCCGAACATCGCTGGATTACGATTTGATAATTCAATGTTATTATCGAATAATACTACTGATATTGATTTTGATGCGGATAAAGGATTGGCTTATATCACCAGTAAGCGCGGGTTGAACGCGTTGAAGATTCCATTCGCGAAAAAAATGTCGGTAAATAAGCCTCTGAAAATATTTCCAAGCCCTTATCATATTCCAAACGAATCACCTCTGGTGATTGATGGAATCAAAGATTTCAGTTCTATTAAAATTATGACTGTTGCCGGAGAGGTGATCCGAACTATAAAGGCTGGTAATTCCTCAATTCAGGGTTATCAGGCTTTTTGGGACGGCCGTGATCAAAGCGGGAATTGGGCCAATAGCGGAGTATACTTAATATTTATGTATAACAATGATAATTTAAATGAAGTAGCTAAAATAACTGTAATCAGACATTGATTCCCTAGTTGTTCGGATTTCTGATAGAACAATCTTTTTAACTGGATTTATTCAGTTTAAGGCAGGATACCACCAGAAAAGGCACCGCGAGAATGTAATATGATATATCAAAAGCGCTGGAGTGGAAGGCAATACCCCAACCGTGCAGAATGATTGTTTTTAAAAAGGCAGCCGTAATCACAATAAAAAGAGTAAATGCCAGATTACGATAAAATTGGCAAGTATTGCGTGATTTTATCCCAATTATAGTTGTCGCTACCAAGAAAATGCTTAACAGCGGCAGATTTAAAAAACCAGCCTGCAAGATTATTGGATTATAGATTTTAAAAAGCTGATAATCCCAGATGACGAAAGGTAATACAGTAACGGTAAAGCCAATAATTATACCAAATCCGCAGGTGAATAATGCCTGCCAGCGTTTGGTTCTCAAATAAGCGAAAGCAAAAAAAGACAGTAAGGGAATTACGACTATCCCGCGTGTTGATAACAATAAGCCGCCAACTAACCCGGTAAATATTTGATACCAGAACTTTTTGTCAAGGGTGCATTCCAACCATAATAGATAAAAAAGAACCAGCACCATATTAATAAAAATTGTACTGCGCACATTGATTTCCCATAGAAGAGCTGGTGCGGTTGCGGTAAATAAAATCAAGATAATAGTTGGTTTGAAGGATTTGCTGCGATAAAAAAGCAGATAGGAAAAACCAATTATTGCCAGAATCGTCATCAAGCCGATTTCTCCGATCAGATGAAACGGGAGCGCAATTAAAAAATAGAACGGAAAAGGACCCGGTGGATTTTCATGGATGGATTGGGCGGCATAGGGAAATTGACCGTCAAATACTGCCTTCCAGAAAGAAGCGATAACGCTCCAGCGGTCAACATTCAAAGTTTCAGTTTTAACAATGTTCAGAATAAAAATTGCCGCAAAAATATAAAGGATGAGAAAAGCCCAAAGCAATTTTTTAGTATAATGTTTATCTGGGATTCGATAAAGTAGTATTAATGCTAAAACGGCAATTATTGCATATGCAACAGTTATGTACAAAGAACCGATTGTCCATCGGCTGATGTATTTATAAACAAATAAACAGTTAATCAGGATAAACAGCAGAATCGGAAGACGATCCGGTCTATTCATTATAGAGACCTTTAAAATCTAACTAGTCGATAATCCGCAATTCGCATTCTATGCAGCAGGTAGCGGAAGGATATCCACAGGCAACCCAATCCATATTTCAGACTGCGAATAAAGTTGATTGAACTGGCTTCAGGAAAATATTTGGTTGGGCAAGATATCTCTCCAATCCTTAGTTTACCGGCTATAGCCTGTACAATAAACTGGTTATCAAATACAAAATCATTGCTGTTATTTGTAAACGGAATTTTTTCCAGAACCTGTCTGCTAAACGCCCGGTATCCAGTATGGTACTCGGAAAGTTTTTTCCCCACCATCAGATTCTGCAGGAAGGTCAGAACGCGGTTACTGATATATTTGTACAGGGGCATACCACTTTTTAGAGCACTGTCAACTAAAATACGCGAGCCAAGTACCACATCATAGACATCGTATGCAATCATGGCAGCCATGCTGACAATCAATTTTGGAGTATATTGATAGTCGGGATGAAGCATAATAACGATATCGGTATCTTGCTCAAGGGCTTTGTTATAACAGGTTTTTTGATTAGCGCCGTAGCCAAGATTATTCAGGTGTAAATAGGTGTCGATTGGTAGTTCATTAGCAATCGCAAATGTTTGGTCGGTTGAAGCGTCATCGACTAGGATGATCCTGTCGACGATTCCTTCGGGAATATCCTGATAGGTTTGAATTAGTGTTTTTCCGGCATTAAAAGCCGGCAGGACCACACAAATCTTTTTATTATTAAGCATAATTAGTTAATCACATTATACTAATATTGTTTGTAACCAACAAACAAGATTTCCGTCTTATTTAACCCATAATAATCAATCTCGCTGTCCGGTAATATATTAGAACATTTTTCAACATGGATTTGAAAGCCCACAGCTATTAATCGTTCCTTAATATCCAATCCATAAATTCGTACATGATCGCTTTAGTGAAAATGGATTTGCCGTTCTTCCGATGTTGTAGTTGTCGCGTTTTCAAAGGCCGCTTCCTGTAACGGAGCCTGCAGCAGGGTGGTATCTGCGGGTTTCCGAATGCAATACAATGCGGTCATTGACCGTTGGCTGAGCAACCGCTGTTGACTACCCTTTTTAAGCCTGAATACAAAGACAGTCGCTATTAATTGTCTAATAATTTAACGAGCTACGGATTGAATGAATTCGGGCATTAATCCGAAATTACCTTCCAGTTCATCAGCAATACTTCGGATTAATTTCTTACGATCGGCATATGGCAGGAAGGCACTTTTCATAGCTGTGATTGTAATTTCCCTGAAATCATTGCGATTGAATCCAAAATATTTATTTGCTATCATGAATTCTTTTGTCAGCGTTGTATTTGACATTAAACGGTTGTCAGTGTTCAGCGTGATCCGTAATCCCCGATCATAATAATAACGAACGGGGTGATTATTAATTCGTCTCACCGATTGGGTTTGATAATTGGATGTCAAACAGATTTCCATTGCAATCCGGTGGTCGTTGACATAATTCATTAGGTCTTTATCTTCCTTCAAGCGAGTGCCGTGACCAATCCGATGGGCTCCGCAGTAATGCAGGGCTTGATGAATTGAAGCCGGACCGAAAGCTTCACCGGCATGGATAGTGGCATTAATATTGTTGTTTAGGATCAGATAAAAAGCTTCACGATGGTCCTTGGCCGGGAAGTTTTCCTCCGCCCCGGCCAGATCGAAACCAACCACACCTTTATTCTTGAAATGAACAGTCAGGTCAGCCAGCTTAAGAGATTTTTCCGGTGATATATTGCGGATACCACACACAATAATTCCGGATTTGACATTAAAGTCCTTCTCACCCCGTCGCAATCCTTTGCGAACTGCCTTGATGGATTCTTCCGGTGTCATTCCCCGTTCGCAATGCAGGATTGGCGAATATCTGACTTCGATATAGCGTACATTTTCATCAGCTACATCTTCGATCAGTTCATAAGCAACTCGTTCCAGGCTGCGCGGAGTCTGTAGGACAGTAAGCGTGATATCGAACAATTCCAGATAATGATTTAATGATTTAAAACGTCGGGTCGGTGACAGGATTTTAGTTAATTTGTCTGCATTAGTCGTTGGCAGTTTTACTTTATCCTGTTGTGCCAGATCCAGAATGGTAGCAATGCGGAGACAACCATCCAGATGGCAATGCAATTCTACCTTGGGTAGACGTTTCAGTAATTCAGGATCGAGGGTCATTTATTTCTCTCTGCGACTTTGTACAGCCGGAAACATATGCCGCCGAGGATCAACAAACCTGGCCAGTAATGGAGGGGCGCTTTAGCAAAAACAGCATATTCGGTTGGCAGCGACCAATTAAACAGCTCGTTGAGCATCAGTGGCACGGCCAGCAGGATGCCGATCAGGGCTTCACCGGTAATCAGACCGGAAGCGAATAATAGGCCTTTCTGGTTAATATCATCTTTACCGTGTGGTGACATTTTCCCAATCGTCAAATAAGAAATAAGACCACCGAGGAATATCGGCGTGGACAGGTGAAAAGGTAAGTATGTGCCAACTGCTACCGCTAAAATCGGAGTGCGGAAAGTCGAGCCCTTTCTTTCGAGGTATTTATCCAGCGTAATAATTACAACGGCCATGATACAGCCGATCATGATCAAGTTCCAAGGTAAGTTCTGGTCGAATACGCCGCGGGCAATATTGGCCATCAGACTGGCCTGGGGCGCTTCTAAGGCGTGACCCTGCAGCTCGGGAGCCAGGTGAGTATCGGTGCCGATACCGTATTTTTTATGCAGCATCCAAAGCACCGGCATCATCACCAGCGATCCGGAGATGACTC
>DAOWAH010000346.1 GCA_030634675.1 Fidelibacterota bacterium | reverse complement strand
TCGACGATTGAATGGAAACGAAAGATTAATCCTATGCTCTACGATCTGCTCCTGAATTTTCTAAGTGAAACCTGGCTGGTCCTGACCCAGATGGGTCCCTACCTCCGGTTCGGATTTCTGGTGGCCGGTATCCTGTCGGTCTATATCAATCCCGAATGGGTGGAGCGTCACCTGGGCGGGCGCGGAATGCTGCCGGCCGTCAAAGCCGCTCTGTTTGGTGTCCCTCTACCGCTTTGTTCCTGTGGAGTGATCCCTGTTTCGACTGGAATTTATCGTCATGGCGCCAGTCGCTCGGCCACAACTTCTTTCTTGCTCTCGACACCCCAAACCGGGGTGGATTCTATCGCCGTAACCTATGCCTTACTGGGACCCGTTTTCGCAATTTTCAGACCGGTAGTCGCTCTGTTAACCGGGATTGTCGGAGGCGCACTGGTCCAATTGGCTGATGATAACGGCGCGAATGCTGCTCCTGAGAATGTGACTGAAACTGATAGTACCAGCACCGCAGACAATTGCGATTGTGACAGTTGCGAGGATGTTGACAATCCCAGCAAAATCGGACGAGTACTTAAATATGGTTTTATCAACCTGCCAAAAGATATTGGCTCTGCTTTGCTGATTGGTATTCTGATCGCCGGAGTTATGGCTGCGGTTGTTCCTCCAGATTATCTGGGTGGATTAATCGGCGGAGGTATTGTTTCCATTTTAATTTTGATGGCAGCCGGCGTCCCCGTCTATGTCTGTGCCACCGCCTCGGTTCCGATTGCAGCCGGATTCATGCATATGGGCGCCTCGCCCGGCGCTGCTTTAGCTTTTCTGGTTGCCGGTCCAGCCACCAATGCTGCTACTTTTACCACAATTATAAAAGTCCTGGGAAAGACGACGGCAATAATCTACTTAAGCACTGTTGCTGTCAGTGCTGTGGTCAGCGGGCTGTTACTGAACTGGTTAGTTCCGGCTGTTAAAAACGTTATGCCACAAATGTCCGATCATGTACACGGTGCTGAAACAATCTCCTGGATTTCACATTTATCGGCGATAGTCCTGATCGCTGTGGTACTTTTTGCTTATTTCTACAAACCCAAGCCGTCAAAAATTGAAACGGAGAAAACTATCATGGATTCGGAAATGATGCATTTTAATGTTACCGGGATGACCTGCAGTCATTGTGCCATGAGCGTAAAAGGCGCGGCCGAGGAAGTCGATGGCGTCGAGAAAGCCATCGTTAATCTGGACAGCGGTAGGGTGGAGTTGCATGGTCAGGGTATCGATAGTGATCAAATTATTGCCGCAATCAATTCAGCAGGTTATTCGGCCAGTAAAATCTAACCTGCCATTTATCTCAAATTTAGTTGTGGTGGCTGCTCCTCAACAGGTATATTAACTATCCCTTAGGCGGAGAAATAAATAGCCGTGCACATACCTTTCTACCAAGTAGATGCTTTCACCAGTCGAGTATTCAAGGGTAATCCGGCGGGAATCTGCCCGCTGAAAGAATGGTTGCCTGATAATATTTTACAGTCCATCGCCACGGAGAACAATTTATCAGAAACCGCTTTTTTTATACCTGACAATGATTATTATGACCTGCGCTGGTTCACTCCGGTAGCAGAAGTTGATCTCTGCGGGCATGCTACCCTGGCCAGCGCCTTTGTTTTATTCAATGAGTTGGGGTTCAGCGGTAAGGTGATTTCGTTTAATTCCCAAAGCGGACTCTTGAAAGTCACCAGAGATGACAACCGACTGGCACTGGATTTTCCTGCACGACCACCTCGACAATGTTCAGCGCCACAGGATCTATTGAGCGGACTGGTCGATCCACCACAGGAAATATTGCAGGCGCAGGATTATCTCGCGATTTACGAAAACGAGCAACAAATACAATCTCTAAAACCAAAAATGGAAAAATTGGCGAAATTTCCCCGGGGAGTGATAGCATCGGCACCGGGCAATGATTGTGATTTTGTGTCCCGCTGCTTCTATCCGGCACTTGGTATCCCGGAGGACCCGGTTACCGGATCAGCCCATTGTGTACTGACACCATATTGGTCCCGGCGATTGTCAAAACGTAAATTGCATGCCAAACAAATTTCCAATCGTGGTGGTGAATTATTCTGCACTGATGCCGGCGATCGCACAATCATTGCCGGACAGGCTGTCAAATACTTGGAAGGTACCATAACAATTTAATTCAGGAGACAGCCATCAATGAACATTACACCGGATCCCAAGCTGATAACCAAACAATGGTATATTTTACTGACCATTACCTGCGGTGCTATAATCAGCGCTGGAATTATTTTATTGCTGATTCGAATAATAGAAGGATTTCTACCCCAAACAACTTTATTGATTGTCGGCTTGATTACCT
>DAOWAH010000411.1 GCA_030634675.1 Fidelibacterota bacterium | reverse complement strand
TCTTGCCACAAAATGCACAAAAATAATTTCTAAGATAATACATTAAGCATAAATGAATATGCCTTGAGTGTCAATCTGTTTGGATGGGTGTTTTCCTTTAAGAATCTGAAATAAATAAGTATAATTGATTTTATGCGATGGTTTGGACTGCCGGGATCATGTAGTTGATTGAGTTGACAAGTTGATAGGGTTGATTGAGCTAATTTAATTAGACCCAATCCTTTCAACTTAATCAACTATTCAACCAATCATCTTAATCAACCATTTACTCAATCCAAAATCCCAGATCGACACATTCCCACTTCCGACTTCTTTTTCAGCCGCCTTTCAAGACGTCGATCATGGTAAATATTTTGCCACGGGCGCCGGCTTGTACTTTTTCAGACAGGTATAAAATGGCATCCACGGTTCCCCGAACATAGATCTTACGGCCGTTGACATTGTGGGTGAATTCAAATTGTACGGTCTGATCTTCTGAAACCAGCGAGTAGGTGTGCCATCCATGGCCGGACAGATATTCTTGCGGGATTTTCCATTGCGATTTTTGAACTTCCGGATCCCGTATCCGGATGATTTCATCGGCTGAATAAGATAGGCCGAGCCTGTTGAAGTAACCGACCATGGCTTTGGCCGTGCCGCTGGTATCAGCTTTGCCCTGTTGATGACTTTCTTTGATTTCGAGAGAATAGCCCTTGAACAGGTCCGGAAAATTGTCTGCGGCATATTCCATCATAGCCTGGAAACCGACAATTTGTTTGGCCATGTTGGGTGCAATGACAGCGGCAATGGCAGACGATTCCACCGTTGCTGCAAGTTTTTGTCGGTCACCACCGGTGGTGCCCATTACAAACGGCAACCCGTGACGGCAATAAAATTCAGCGTTGGGATTGACCGCTGACGGGTGGGTGTAATCCACACTCAAAAACTCTCCCTGGGATTGCTTTATGGGCTCTATTTGCGAATTTCTTTGATCCGCCTGGATGAGTTTTACAGAAATGTTGTCGATGATGTATTCTGATTCCTGGATCTCCGGGCCGGTCAGCGAATGGGGTATCAGTTCAAAGCGCCCGTCCTTTAATAAATAACCGGCAACTGTCCGGGCTACATTTCCAGGCAGCCCGTTAACCATGACTTTTATTGGACTCATTGGATTCCTCCTGTGATTATATCTAATGATTGGTTAGCTACGATATATACCGGTTTTTTGCAGCTGACTATGAGCCTTTTCTACCACGGCCGCTAGTGCGGGAAATTCCCCTTGGCTGCGAGTAATGAGACCTGAGTGTAAGGTTCGTAACGCGGCTGGTATGTATTTTTCGAAATAGCGTTTGCTTTTCATCCTGCTCAGGAAGGAAAAAGCGCCCAGAATTTGAAGATTTCGGGTGAGGGTGCAATAATGATAGCATAAGCGAAATTCTTTCGGTTTCACCTCAGTTATCTCCGACAGAGCGTCTATACTGTAATCCAGTAATTGAACTTGAATGGTGTCTGGTAATTCAACATAGGGATCGATCAGCAGGGAAGCAAGATCATACTGAATCGGACCGAAGCGCCCCCCCTGGAAATCGATAAAGTAAACCTGTTGGTTTTTAATCATTATGTTACGCGACTGCATGTCCCGGTGCATAAAACCGGTATTTGAATATTGCAGCGCTTTTTGGGCCAGGGATGCGAAGTCAGCTGCGAGATCTTCAGGCCGTGTCCGGAGTCCAAGATAACCCATTAAAAACGCTTCCTGAAAATAGCGACATTCTTTTTCTACTATCAGTTCCTGATCATACTGGGCAGTTTGATAGGTCCAGGCCTGATCAAAGTTGTCTGCGCCACGCAGTGATAATTT
>DAOWAH010000374.1 GCA_030634675.1 Fidelibacterota bacterium | reverse complement strand
TGTCGGGATTTACACCTGTGGTCCCACAGTTTATGATACAGCCCATGTAGGAAATTTCCGGACTTTTATTTTTGAGGATCTGCTAAAAAGATATTTATTGTTTAAGGGTTATACGGTTAACCACGTGATGAATCTTACTGACGTGGATGATAAGACTATCCGCAAATCGTCTGCAAGTGGTACTCCGATACGTGATTTGACCGATAAATATATCA
The DNA here is from genome assembly GCA_030634675.1 of Fidelibacterota bacterium. The sequence continues at coordinate 1,911 of DAOWAH010000374.1, read as the reverse complement.
AATTATTTATTTCTGATTTGAAAACATTGAAAATCCTCCCGGCGGATCATTATCCACGTGCAACGGATCATATTGCAGAAATGATCAACCTGATTAATAAACTTGTCAAACAGGGCAATGCTTATCAAGTTGAAGATGGCTCTATCTTTTTTGCGATCAACACTTACACCGATTACGGTAAACTCACACGATTGAACCTGTCCCAGCAACGATCCACCGGACGAGTCGAATCTGATGATTATTCCAAGGAAAATCCCCAGGATTTTACTTTGTGGAAAGCCTGGAAGCCGGAAGATGGTGATGTGGCTTGGGACTCTCCTTGGGGCAAAGGTCGACCAGGCTGGCATATCGAATGTTCCGCCATGTCTATGAAGTATCTTGGAAATCATTTCGATATTCATTGTGGCGGTGTCGATAATTTATTCCCTCATCATGAAAATGAGATTGCTCAGTCAGTTTGCGCAACCGGGGGTGAATTTGTCAATTACTGGCTCCATGGCGAACATTTACAACTGGACAGTGAGAAGATGAGTAAATCCCTGGGTAATTTTTACCGGATTGGGGAATTACTTGAAGCTGGATTTACACCGGAAAGTTTACGTTATGTGCTTTTGTCGACTCATTATCGCTCAAAACTGAAATTTTCGATTGATAAACATCATGAAGCTCGGAAAGCTGTGCGCCGGATACAGGATATCTTTGTTCGTTTACAGGAATTTTCAGGAGCACAGCAATCCGAGCCGCCTAATTCAACACTTCCGGAACTCTCTGAGTTTGAAAAGGTAATGGATAACGATCTGGACATTTCTCAAGCAATGGGAATATTTTTTGAATGGATTCGCAATTCTAATACCAAGCTGGATCAGGGAGTATTTTCTGAGGTAGAATCTGCACAGGGTTTATTTTTTATAAGACGTGTGAATTCGCTGTTGGATGTTTTAACCAGCGGGAAGAAAATACCGGATGAAATTTTAAACTTGGTTCAAGATCGTGATACCGCCCGTAAAAACCAGGAATGGGAAAAATCAGACCAATTGCGTGAAAAATTAAAGGAACTTGGTTGGGTAGTAGAAGATGATCCATCAGGAACAAAAATCAAATCTATTCCTTAAGTGATGTAAATATAAATATTAATGAATTTTAATAATATTTGGTAATACTTTTATCTGATTAACAATTCTTTATTGTATTACTGGAGTGAATAAAAATTTTTATTCACTAAAAGATGTTTTGTGTTTATTTATTTTAAACTTAATTTACAAGGCTTTACCGTACGCCATTTCGGTGAACATGATTGATATTTGATATGCCGACGAAGTTTAGTCGATAGGGGGTCCCGATAATGCCACCGTAGCTCAGTTGGTAGAGCGACTGATTTGTAATCAGTTTGTCGGGGGTTCGAGTCCCTTCGGTGGCTCTGGTTCGAAACCCGTCGTCTTTTCAGTCGTAAACCAGTCAATAATTAATGCTTTTTTAAATCTGGTGAAAATATCGGGGAGATGGCCGAGCGGTCAATGGCAGCAGACTGTAAATCTGCCGGCGAACGCCTACGGAGGTTCGAATCCTTCTCTCCCCACTAGGCGGGTGTAGCTCAGTTGGTAGAGCATCAGCCTTCCAAGCTGAGGGTCGCGAGTTCGAATCTCGTCGCCCGCTCAACCGAGCGACAACCGGGTTACTTACACAATCGAATTTTCGATTGGATCGGCAAATCTGCCTACGTAGCTCAGACGGTAGAGCACGTCCTTGGTAAGGACGGGGTCACCGGTTCAAGTCCGGTCGTAGGCTCAGATATTGAAAACCAAAAGGAGGATTTATGTCCAAGGCAAAATTTGAGCGGACCAAGCCTCATGTCAACATTGGAACAATCGGCCATGTTGATCATGGTAAGACAACATTAACGGCAGCGATAAC
>DAOWAH010000392.1 GCA_030634675.1 Fidelibacterota bacterium | reverse complement strand
TCAGGGCAAATAAAGGTGTACCGCCCATGGCATAGATGTCTGACAGCGAATTGGCGGCGGCAATCTGTCCAAATTGGTAAGGATCATCAACCACCGGTGTGAAAAAATCTACTGTCTGAAGCAGCAATCGATTATCACTTAGACGAATGACGGCCGCATCATCGGCACCGTCAATGCCAACGATCACCCGATCATCGGAATAAACATTAAGATTGCTCAGGATTTGTGACAGGTCCTCCGGACCAATCTTGCAGGCTCACCCGGAGCCGTGACTAAGGGTAGTTAAACGAATTTTGGTATTCATGATTTTGTTTTGTCAATTGAGTTTCGCGCTCTAATCCCACAAAAGGCTGATCGCAAACCCCCAGGATAGTTTACATATTTTCGATCAGTAATTTAATATCATCGACCGATTCAATAGTTACGTCAACCAGATGTTCAAGATGGATTGTCTTGAAAAAGGAAATAATCTGAATTTGTTTGATATAAGCTACCATTTTTATGGGAATGTGTTGAGTCTTTACGGTCATGATTTTCAAAGGGTAGTGAATGTCGGTCGGTGCGAGATCGGCTAATGCTCCATTGCCACTAAATAACTCACTGCGTTGTTCTTGAATTATTGCTAATGTCAGATGATCATTGAACTTCCAGGGTGCGGTTATATCAGCCGCTTGTTTAAATAAATTGTAACCCTGTGAAAAGTGATCCAGGAAATGGCGTGAGTAGGTCCGTTTGCCCAGCATTTTTTTAATTGTCCGCCGAAGGAGTTCCTTTTCATTTACCAGAAAAGTATTCCATTCTCTGAAATAATGGCGATATAGGAATGGCCCGAAAGCGGTCGAAAGAGAGTTGTCTGAATTGAAATAAGCTTTTATCCCATACACGAGGTTCTGTAATTGACGTCTTACATCCTGAGGGAATAAATGAATATTGAGGACCGGGAAAGAATCTCCAAGTCTAAGAAAGTCGATTGGAATGCCCAGCTCATTAATATTCAGAGAGTATCCTTTTTCGATTCCCGATATATTTAATTGAACAAAAGCGCCTAAATCGCAAATACGAATTTGGTTCGACAAAGCCTGGTCGAACTCAGGTTGTGTTGTTAACGATGGCAACGAGGTCGAAGTCGCCAGCTCCGGAAACATCGTAACTTGTAGCGGATCATTTATCTCGAACATATTACCTCTGGGTGAAGTTTACAACTTTGTAACCTTAATAGCAATGCATCCGATTGTCCTGAAAAAGACTCTATTGCCGTTGCCTGACATAATGAGAGGTTGGTAATTTTGATGCATAGGATTGTGCTACTAAAAACAATGTCGATTTTTCCACTAAGATTTATAGCCTTTTGACGGATGGAACTTGATTACTCTGCCCGAAGTTCAATTTTGCCTGGTAAACACTGTAAGGACTAAATAATGCCTAAAACGCTAAAAAGAATCGATGATGTTATCATCCGTTTTGCTGGAGATTCCGGTGATGGTATGCAATTAACCGGAGATCGATTCACTTCTGCTACCGCTATTATTGGGAATGATTTGAGTACTTTACCAGATTACCCGGCGGAAATCCGTGCTCCTGCCGGAACACTGTCCGGTGTCAGTGCCTTCCAGCTACATTTCAGTTCTCACGAAATCTTCAGTCCCGGTGATAATCCTGATATATTGGTAGCCATGAATCCCGCCGCCCTGAAAGTCCATCTTTCCGAGTTGGTGCGCGGAGGAACAATAATTATCAATACTGCCAGTTTTACGGCTAAAAACCTCAAACCGGCCGCTTACAATAAAAATCCACCGGAGGATAATACCCTAAAGGATTATGTCGTCTATCCGGTCGACATGAGCCGGTTGGTCGCTCTTGTTTGTGAGTATATGGATATTGCCCCGAAGATGGTCGAACGAACTAAAAATATGTTCGCTCTGGGGGTATTAT
>DAOWAH010000259.1 GCA_030634675.1 Fidelibacterota bacterium | reverse complement strand
CCTGGTATTTGGAATCCGGGCTCAGGTAACCCTGGTGGCGCAAACCCGTAGACGGAAGAAGAAACCACTTTTCCCGATCTTCACCAAAAGCCGCAAGAAAAAACGGCGTTCGAGTGGTGATACATTACTCAATTCAGCTATAGCCGTATTATCCGTAGTTCTAATTGTTTTTATTATTTCATTTTCCGGCCGCTATACCCGCGGCGGTCTGCAAATCGATACTGCCAGTCTTAATCAGCAATCTGAGCCACTTTTGGCAACTCAATATTACGAAATGAATCCAATCCAAGATATTGAGATTGAGATTCTCAATGGCTGTGGTGAAGCTGGTCTGGCTGCGAAATTTTCAGATTATCTACGCCGTCAGCAGATTGATGTGGTCCGGTCGGAAAATGCCGACCATTTTAATTATACCACCACCATGATCATCCAGCGGAATGAAATGGTGGAATATGTCCGTAAAGTTGCTGCCGCTCTGGATATTGATATTACCGACGAAAACCGGGTGTTGGTTATCCCTGACCCCAACCGGGATGTGGATATAACCCTGATCATTGGTAAAGATTATACCAATATCAAACCGGTAGCTAAATTTTTAAAATCTCGTTATTAATATATTTTGGAATAGCCCTTGAATTTAACCGTCCCTGCTAGTACCAAACTGGCAGACACTATCGCCCATTTAGCCCTGACCAAAAAAGCTGAGAATATCCTGGTCATGGATATTCGCAAGATTACCAGCATGACCGATTATTTTATAATCTGTTCAGCCACTACAGATATTCAGGTTAAAGCCATTGCTGATACCATTCGTAAAGGTACCGAATTAAAACCCTGGCACATGGAGGGTTACCAGCAACTATCTTGGGTCCTGCTGGATTATGTGGATGTGATCATACATATATTTACAACCGAATCACGGGAATATTATGAGCTGGAGCGGCTCTGGGCTGATGCTCCTGTTCGGGAGTTAAAAGATGAACCCGAAAACCTACTTAATCCGCCAACTGAATAAGGCTCTGTCACAGGCCGGGCTACCTGCGACCAGTCCTCAGGTATCAGCTAGCCGCGATCCGCAGTTTGGTGATTTTTCGACCAATCTGGCACTGACACTGACAAAAAAGATTCATCGCAAACCACTGGATATTGCCGAGCAAATAAAAACCTGTCTCAACTTGGATGATACCATTATCAGGCGAGTCACTGTAACTTCACCGGGCTTCATCAATTTTTTTATTAATGACGACTATTACCGCAACATTATTCGACTGATTTTAACCAAAAGAGAGCGATTCGGGCGTGGGGATTCCGGAACCGGCAAAACTGCCAATGTTGAATTTGTCAGCGCTAACCCCACCGGACCGCTAACCGTAGGTCATGGACGACAAGCGGTTATAGGTGATACGGTAGCCAATATTCTGGAATGGCATGGGTATGCGGTGACCCGGGAATACTATTATAATGACGCCGGTCGCCAGATGCGTCTATTGGGTCAATCAGTCGAAACACGTTATTTTCAGGAACTGGGCCAGAATATTGAGCTACCAAAAGATGGTTATCAGGGCAATTATCTCCGGGAAATCGCCCAGGAAATTCGCGCCAAACAGGGTGATCGGCTGGTGGCAGGTGATCCGGTTTTCCGTAAAGCGGCTGAAGCCACCATATTTTCAGATATTAAACAGTCCCTGGCTTCCCTTGGTATCTACCACAAGCGCTTCGCCAACGAAAAAGATTATTATGAATCAGGCGCCGTCAACCAACTAGTAGCTGATTTGAAATCCAACAATCTGGTTTACGAATCGGAAGGCGCTACCTGGTTCAAAACTACTGCCCTTGGCAAGAAACAGGATCGAGTGCTGATTAAAGGCAGTGGCGAACCCACTTACCGGTTGCCTGATATGGCTTACCACCGTGATAAACTGGAACGGAAATTTGATTTGATAATCGATCTGTTCGGGGCTGATCACACCGACACCTACCCGGATGTCCTGGCCGCTCTGGAAGCCCTGGGTTATAACATACAGTCAATAAAAGTTCTGATCCACCAGTTCGTGACACTGGTGCGTAGCGGCGAAAAAGTGAAGATGTCCACTCGTAAAGCCAATTTCGTAACCTTGGAGGAATTGGTCAATCTGGTAGGCGCCGATGTGGTGCGCTATTTCTTTATCATGCGGGGTATGAATTCCCATCTGAATTTCGACTTGGATCTGGCGGAAGATGAATCGGAGAAAAATCCGGTATATTACTTACAATACGCCCACGCCCGGATCTGTAATATCATTAAGCATGGTGAAAGTATGGGCATTCAATTCAAGCAAGAATTCAATCCCGCCTTACTGGTTCATCCCACGGAAATCAGCTTGTTGAAGATGCTAACGGAATTTCCCGCTACAGTGGTTGCCATACTTAAATCACTGGAACCCCAGACGGTAACGACCTATCTTCAGAATTTGGCGGCACTCTTTCATAAGTTCTACACCGAATGTAAGGTGATCACTGATGATCAACCACTCACGCAAGCGCGCTTAGCCCTGATCAGTGCTATAAAAATCGTTCTTTCCAGCGGTTTGACAGAAATACTAGGGGTGAAAGCACCTGAAAAAATGTAGATTATGGATCAGTCCTGTTTAGAATTTTTTATTCTATCTATCGACTTTGTTTTCCCTGATGTTGATTGCCATCCAATTCATCATTAACAGCATAGTTAACGCCTTGGAAGAATTGCTATGAAACATAAACTGAGCCTGACTACCTTTCTGGTTCCCATCCTGCTGACCGCTCAATTCAATCTGCAGCAGCATTACGACCTGGGACGCGAGATTCAGACTACCACGGCAGAATTTTTTAATGTAAGTAGTAATAGTGTCACCTTCGCATTTATGGATATCAATTATGATCACCGCCACTTCGAAAAAAAAGGCGCCACCGACATCTGGTACGAACTGACCTGGTATCACAAATTACCCCTACTTAATGGTCAACTTAACGGTACTATTCAGTATAATGATGGCATCTATTTCCTACCTGGGGATTCATTAAATCTTTTTTCCGCCGTTCATTCAGCCTGGTTGGGAGGAATCAGTTATCCCTTTCAGATTGGTGAATATGTAATTCCGGTAGACCTGTTATTGCGGCGGCAAGAGGGTGACAACAGTTTAACTTTTCAGATTACAGTCATATGGTTCATTCCACTGATTCAGCGTTTCACGCTGCTCGGTAATCTGGATTTCTGGACCAACAGCACCGGGCCGACTTGGTCAATTCAAGCTGAACCGCAATTGCTGGTTAATTTCGGTCAAGCAGGCATCGGATT
>DAOWAH010000126.1 GCA_030634675.1 Fidelibacterota bacterium | reverse complement strand
AGAGGATGTACCGATGGTGCTGGCCTTGGAACCCGGTGTACATGCCTATAGCGAGAGCGGGAACGGCACCGGGTATTCTTACTTGTCGATTCGCGGCTTTGACCAGAGCCGGATCGCCGTAATGCTCGATAACGTTCCCTTAAACGATAATGAAAGTCATCAGGTATATTGGGTAGACCATGCCGATATTCTCAGTGATGCCTTTGATGTGCAGATTCAGCGCGGGATCGGGAATAGTCTTTATGGTTCATCGGCTTTTGGTGGATCGATCAATGTCACCACCCGTTTGTCTTCGACGAAACCCGGGTTTTATTTCAAGTTGGGAAGCGGATCATATAATACATCCAAATTTAGCTTAAAAGGTGAGACGGGACCATTACTGGATGAAAAGTTGCACCTGCTTGCGCGCTATTCACAGTTGAAATCGGACGGTTACCGTGACTACCACAATAGTGATCAGAAAGCTTTATTTATTGGTGGTGAATACGCTTCCGGCCATTGGGAAAACCAGTTCCGAGTCTTGATCGGATATGAAAATACCAACCTGGCCTGGTGGGGCGTTTATGGCGATGATATCTACGACCGGGAAAAACGCCGGGCCGGTTATCAGGCTTACACTGATGATTTCCTGCAACAAATATATTCGCTTAATTCCATCTGGTGGATCAATGCCGATATTTCATTCAGTAACGTAACTTACATCGTAAAAGGAGCTGGTTATTACGAGAATGAAAAAGGTGAATCATTTGATTTGACGGTGGGCGATGATTCCAGCGCCGTGAAAGATTTCCGCAGTTTTTTATGGGAATACAATCTTGATGATTTTTTCAGCGCTGCCGATTCCACCCAATCGATTTCATTTACCCGCCGGAAATGGATTGTCAATTCCTATTACGGAGTCATTCCCACTATTACCGTTGATCGGGGATTTTTCCGGCTGGACGTTGGTGGTGAATTGCGATTTTATAGGGGCGATCATTATGGCCGGATCAACCCGGAATTACCAGGATCAACAAACGGCGCCTGGCAGAAATATTATCAATATACCGGTAACAAACGGCTGGTTACCAGCTTTGCCCATTTGATGGTAAAACCAAACGCGGCGCTGCGCCTGGTGGCGGATCTTCAAGTTCAGTCAATTCACTGGACCCTGGCTCAGGAAAAGATCGGACATGCCGTAGGACATCAGTTAAGCGCCGACTGGCAATTTGTTAATCCTCGGTTTGGTGCAGTTTATAGTCTATCAGAGCAGGTTTCAGTGTTTGCCAATTTCGGGCGGGCTCGGAAAGAACCGGCCGATAACCAAATTGTTGAAGCTGATGATGTTTTTAATGAACCGGTCATGGCGGCAGCAGAAATGATCGATGATTACGAACTGGGTGGCAATTTTCAGCGGGGCAATATCCGAGGGGCAATCAATATCTACCGGATTAATTATAAAAATGAGCAGTTAAAGAATATCGATGTTGAGCAGGAAGGCGAATACGCCTATTATTCCGCCGCTGGCACCCATCACCAGGGGCTTGAATTTGAGTTATCGATCCAGCCGTTTTCCAGATTACAGCTTGGTATCAACGGTAGTATTAACAATCATGTTTTCAGTGGTGGTGCCAGTGCTAAAAATCTGCCGGGTGTACCTATGTCGTTGCTGAATTTGTGGCTGCAAGCCAAATTGCCCGGGAATATTGCAGTATATTCCAGCCTGCGGCAGGTGGGCCGGCAATACATGCCGACCGCGGGTGCTCCGGTCAGCGATCAAACGGTGGCTGGCTATGCGATAGTCGATCTAGGAATCGGCTGGTCTTTCGGTATTTTCGAGGCAGCGGTCAAGATCAATAACCTGTTCGATAAACTCTACGCTACCAATGGCTATGACTGGGATGGCTGGTTATATTACTGGCCCGGTGCTACCAGAAACGGATATTTTTCACTGGCGATGAAGCTGTAATTATGTCCGACAAGCATCCCTGCTTGTCGAAAACGGATAGATCGAGTATTATTTGGGCAACAGATACTTGTTTTCCCGCCTAGGCTGGAAGCCGGGGGCTCCACCATATCCGGAATAATCAAAAAGTCCCAGCAATCTGCTAGGACTTTTAATGTGGGGTCGCCATCTGACGTGTGTCTAGTCAGATCATTATTAGTCAGTGCTCAATCACATTTTGAGTAGCCGCAATCGTGGCAAATGACACAACCGGCTTCGCTTTTTAGATTGTTTCCACTACATTTGGGACAAACTTCAAATTTAAAGGCCACCTGTGAGTTTTCACCGTCATCGGTTTCTGTCATCGCAGTGCTGTTTGCGGCATTGTCGACAAAAGCGAAGGGATGGACATTATAACCTTCTTCCGGCTCCAGTTTACGGGCTTTTAGATAATCGTCGAGCGCTTTACCGATAGCATCTGGTGTTGACAGGATAAGTTGACCATCCTCCCAGGTTGGGTTGGGACCACTGATTCCCTTTAACTGCTTGACAATCGCCTGTGGTTCAATGCCTGATCTGAGGGAGAGGGAAATCAAGCGGCTGATAGCTTCCGATTGAGCTGCAGCATGTCCGCCTGCTTTTCCAATGGTTGTGAATACTTCACAGAGGCCATTCTCATCCTCATTTATTGTAATATACAAGGTCCCTTCGCCGGTCCGGATTCGCCGTGTGATTCCGGAAGTGATGAGTGGACGATGGCGGGGTCGGGCTGAAACACCGGCAGTGGTGGTCGGTGTGGCAGTGGGATCCACAGTGTCAACCTGGGGTTGCTGCGCAGTTGTTTCCGGCTTGGTTTTAGCATCAGATATTAAGATACCTTCCCGTGATCCCTCCCGATATACAGTGATGCCTTTTAAGCCGGCTTTGTAAGCGCTGAGATAAATATCAGCGATGATATCAATGCTAATATCATGCGGCAGATTTACGGTTGATGATATGGAGCTATCGATATATTTCTGAATCACACCCTGCATTTTTACCCGGAAATAGGGATCGATATCATGGGCGGTGATTATGTAATCAGGTAGATTTGAATCGTCACCAAATAATTTTTCGATAATTGGATGGTAAACTTTATATTCATTGAAAGTTTCTCCGGAACCATGATTCTTTTTTACCCGCCTGGTATAGGAAGTATTGAAAATTGGTTCGATGCCGGAGGTTACGCGCGCAACGATTGCTCCACTGCCGGTGGGAGGCAGGGTCAGGATGGTTGAATTGCGAATACCATCTTTGCCAATATCATCACGTGTTGATTTTGGTAAATTTTTAATAAATTTACTTTTGTTATATTGTTCCCAGTCAAAATTCGGAAAGGAACCTTTTTCGCGCGCCAGATTGATGGATGCCTCATAGGCTGTGTCACGGAAAATCTGGCAGACTTGTTCTACAGTCTCGAGGGCATCTACGCTGTCATATTTAATGCTCATTTTCACCAGCATATCACCCAGCCCCAGCAAACCCAGTCCGATACGACGGTCGTTGATTGCATTTTGCTTCTGAATTTCGAGTGCGTGCCGATCAATATTATAATCGATAACATTATCTAAAAAACGAGTGGCATAAATGACTGTTTCCTTAAACTCGCCGATCAGGAAATTTCCTTGATCATCAACAAAACGTTCCAGATTAATCGATCCCAGATTACAACAACCACCATCGGGCAGAGGCTGTTCGGCACAGGGATTGGTAGAGACTAGCGGGCTGCAGTATTCGGCATTGTGATATTCTACCATTGTATCCCAGAATATGAGACCAGGCTCAGCGGAATGATGAGCGTTCGAGATGATCCGGTTCCATAATTCGCGGGCGTCGACAGTGCGATAAACTTTATTATTCCAACGTAAATCAAAGGTAGTATTTGCTGCGAGTGCCGCCATGAATTCGTTGGTAATTAAAACAGAAATATTGGAATATTTTATTTTTTCCAGATTTCCGCGTTTGATATCGATGAATTTCTCAATGTCGGGATGATCGACGCGCAGGGTTTGCATATTAGCGCCGCGTCGGCCATGCTGGGCGATAGTGTTTGTATTTTCGCTGAACAGGTTCATAAAACCGACCGGACCGCAGGACTCGCCCCCGGTACCGTTGATCGAATCACCCGCCGGGCGGAGAATAGACAAATCATGTCCGCAGCCGCCGCCATATTTATAGGTCAATGCTTCTTCGTTGATCGTTTGATAAATCGCATCGATCGAATCATCCTTAATGGCGACTACATAACAATTATTTAAAGTCGATTTAATATCTTCGCGGCCGGCGCCATGCATAATACGACCGCCGGGTACAAATTTAAAATCTTCTAGAATCGAAAAGAAATTTCCTGTCCAATTCTCACGGGTCTTTTTAGTCTTTTCAACGGAAGCTATTGCTGTGGACACCCGTTTCCACAAATCCCAGGGATGTCTTTCCCAGGGAGCAAGATATTTAGATTTTATAACATCCTGTCCCAGGGTATCATTTTTGTAATAATTTTTAATTTGATATTCTTCCGGAATATCGGCATCCAGAACAGTTTCAACCGTGGCACTGGATAATTCCCGTAGCGATTCGGCTAAATTTGATTCCGAAATTTTTGTTCCCGATTGAGTTACCGTGAAATCCAATTCAATCGCTTCAGCCATTAACTAGCCCTTTGAATAAAGTTGTCCGATGTAAGGTAAAAAGTGGCTGGCAAGTCAATATAAAGAAAAATGATCGGGTTGGCGTGGCGAATATATTGCCGGAGTGAAAATACAATCAAGTTGAATTCGGAAAAAATCCATTTTCCCGACGATATTTTTATTTTTTATTTAAGTTATCCACAAAACATCAACATAGCAATATGCAGTATAGTAACAACTTTCGTTGAGTCTTACGAGGTTTAATTAAAATATAAATTGCCAATTAAAGATTTAACCGTAATGCAAAAATCCGCAGCTTAATATTTAATCCACCTTCACTCCAATAAATCGTAGCTACGGTGGACCTGCCTGCACGAAGCCGTAGTTTCGTTACGGCATAGGCAGGCGAGAAGGTGGATTAAATTCCCGAGGTTTGCCTTACAAAAAAGAGACCAGGGCTTGCTCTGGGGATTAATACCATTTATTTCACAATCGGATGGATGGTTTTTCTTTTGTGATTTCGTTGTAATTTTCAGAGTCTATGCGGGTGTAGTTCAATGGTAGAACGAAAGCTTCCCAAGCTTTAGACGAGGGTCCGATTCCCTTCACCCGCTCAGGCATAATCACCGTCAGGAAAGCAATTTAATGACGGTGATTTCTATTTCTGGGGTATGGGTTAGAATTCAGGCAAATGTCCGTAATTGTCCGTTTTTGACCGTTTAGACCCCCAAAAAGGATACCGGAATGCGGGATACCGGATTTGGTATCCAAAAAATCAAAGTAACATTCCATGGTTTGATATATGTGGTTTCAATATTTAATAAGTGAGTTTACAGGGTCAACGCATGTAAAATATACGCCCTTATAATTTCAATAGTTTATGTATCATGGGGGAAACGCAGTAATTATATCGGCTTATGTAAATAACTATAATCATTACAGTAATAAATTATAACATAGTTACATGCGTTTACCCTGAGTGAGTTTAAATTCGATATT
>DAOWAH010000140.1 GCA_030634675.1 Fidelibacterota bacterium | reverse complement strand
TCAATCAGAACCTTCAGCACTTGACCAACTTTTCCGGCATTTTTCTCAGTGCTGATTCCATTCTGCAGATCCATTATGGCCGCTTTGCGATCATCCTTAATCGTACGGGAAATATCGTCCGGATAGCCGGTGCGGTGCGGCCGGGCAAATTTGTGAATGTCAAAATCACCGGCGCCAGCGATTACGAACTGACGGGCAGGCCGATTTAACCTGTCTTCCAAAATCTGCCCGCAGGGGCAACTCTTGAGTTGTCCCTACCACACAAAACACAATTTTTATATTTCATGGTATTTATTGTGGAATTGAAAAACCGTTGAAACGGTTCGGTGTTAATATTACTTGCTGACCCACGGTTAAAACCGTGGGCTGGTAACATTGATTAACGGTTGAGTATTTTACAGCCCGCAATGCATTCACTTTGTTCAGGGTATGCTTCAGTTGTGGTTAAATGAAACCAAACAATCCCTGACCGGTTTATCGATTTCCAGAATTGCTGTGCCCCAACTACTGTCATTTCGACAAAAACCCATTCATGGGTTGAGGAGAAATCTACATTAGCATTGCACTGAACCACATTTGCAGAATCCCGATCCCACCCAGCACAGATTTCTTACTCTGATCTCTATCGGGATTCGAAATGACATCCTATCGTAGGGACAACTCTCGAGAGTTGTCCCTACAACTGATTACATATCAAAAATTATCTGCCAAAATGTTCACTTCAACCGTTTTGTGAAAAACTTTATTTATTAAGGAAGATTAATTGCCAGGAATCAGATATATCAGGTAAATTTGGACAATATGGCAGAGTTTAAAATCCACAGCGAATTCGAACCCAGCGGCGATCAGCCGGAAGCCATTGCCGGTCTGGTGTCCGGTCTGGAACAGGAATTGGAGCACCAGGTTTTGCTGGGTGTTACCGGCAGCGGTAAGACTTACACAATTGCCAAGGTCATCGAGACAGTCAAGCGTCCGACCCTAATTATCTCACATAATAAAACGCTGGCTGCCCAGTTATTCGGCGAATTCAAGCAGTTGTTTCCGGAAAATGCCGTCGAATATTTTATCAGTTATTATGATTATTATCAGCCGGAAGCCTATTTGCCAGTAACCGATACTTTTATTGAAAAAGATTCCTCGGTTAATGAAGAAATCGACCGGTTAAGATTGAAGGCCACCAGTTCCTTACTGCATCGCCAGGATGTTATTGTGGTTAGTTCAGTTTCCTGCATTTATGGTATTGGTTCACCCAGTGATTACAAACAACAGGTCATTAGTCTAAAAAGGGGTGAGACAATCTCGCGGCGTGAATTATTCTCCAAGCTAATTAATATCCATTATTTACGCAACGACCTGGTTCTGGAGCGCGGTAATTTTCGGGTTCGGGGTGATGTGATAGAAGTATTTCCAGCCTACGATGAAGATTGTGTCAGGATTGAAATGTTTGGTACTTCCATTGATTATTTTGCCCGATTCGATCCACTGACCGGCGAAGTTAAACAGGAATTGGATACCCTTCATATTTACCCGGCCCGGCATTTTGTAACGGATCCCAAGGTAATACAGCGCATGGTGCCTGAGGTCAGGGTGGAAATGGCTCAGCGGGTGGAAGAACTGCGGGAGCAGAATAAGCTGGTGGAAGCCCAGCGCTTGGAGCAACGCACTAATTTTGATTTGGAGATGCTTCAGGAACTGGGTTATTGCTCCGGAATTGAGAATTATTCGCGCTATTTTTCGGGCAGAGCAGCAGGGGAACGACCCTGGACCCTGATTGATTTTTTCCCTGAAAATTTTATTACTATTATTGATGAATCACATGTGACCATTCCGCAAATCCAGGGTATGTACAACGGTGATCGGGCGCGTAAAGAGGTTTTAGTGGAGTTTGGTTTCAGGTTACCGAGTGCGCTGGATAATCGTCCGATGAAATATGATGAATTTAAGTCGAAGCAGAACCAGACAATTTACACTACAGCGACACCGGCCGAACGGGAACTGGAATTATCACAGGGTGTTGTAGTGGAACAAGTGATTCGTCCCACTGGTTTGCTTGATCCTAAGGTGGAAGTACACGAAACTGAGGGACAAATTGATGATCTGATCGGCGAGATCAGAGTTCGTACTAGTCGCAATGAGCGGGTTCTGGTCACGACCTTGACAAAACGCATGTCCGAAAATCTCAGCGAATATTTACGAGGTATTAATTTACGCGTACGCTACCTGCATTCTGAGATTAAATCATTGGAACGAGTACAGATATTGAGAGATTTACGGCTCGGTGAATTTGATGTCCTGGTCGGGATTAATTTATTACGGGAAGGTCTGGATTTACCGGAAGTATCGTTAGTGGCGGTTTTGGATGCTGATAAACAGGGTTTTCTCCGTTCCAAGAGTTCACTGATGCAGGTGGCTGGCCGGGCTGCCAGGCATATTAACGGCAGTGTAATCCTGTATGGTGATCGTGTAACAGATGCAATGCAGAACCTGATCGATGAATCTACCCGGCGCCGTAAAATTCAGGAAGCATATAACCGCCGGCATCAAATCAAACCACAGAGCGTATATAAATCAATAGATGAAATAATGCAATCCACCGCGGTTGCCGATTCGGTGGGGGAAGAAGATAGATCACCAAAGTATCAACGTCGTGGAGATGAATTTGATCTCCAGGACAAAGGGATGGTAATCGAATTGATGAAGCGTGAAATGCTAAAAGCGGCTGAAAACCTGCAATTTGAACAAGCAGCGACTTTAAGGGATGAAATAAATAAGCTTGAAAAAGAAATAGCAGGAATTGTAAAGACATGAAAATATTAGTGACCGGTGGTGCAGGGTATATTGGTTCACATGTGGTTAAAGAACTTATTGAAACGGAGCATGAAGTAGTAATCCTGGATAATATGTCGACCGGTGTGAAAGAAAATATCAATCCGAAGGCTGAATTTGTTTTTGGAGATATATTAAATATCAACGATTTGAAGCGCGTGTTAAAACCGGGTATTGATGCCGTATTTCATTTTGCTGCTTTCAAGGCTGCTGGTGAATCAATGCTGAAGCCGGAACACTATGCCCACAATAATCTTTCTGGAACTATAAACCTGCTCAATACAATGTTGGCGAATGAGGTAAAGAAATTTGTATTCTCTTCTACCGCAGCCGTTTATGGTAATCCCGAATACCTGCCGGTAGATGAGTCCCATCCATTACGGCCTGAAAATTTTTACGGTTTCACCAAATTGGAAATTGAACGTTTATTACGGTGGTATGGACAATTGAAGGGTCTACGGTTTGCAGCTTTACGCTATTTTAATGCTGCCGGTTATGATATTGATGGTAGCATTCGCGGTAAGGAAATCAATCCCGCTAATTTACTGCCGGTGGTTATGGAAGTTGCCTCGGGTCAGCGCCAAAAGCTGCAGGTTTATGGCAGTGACTATGACACCATTGATGGAACAGGTGTTCGTGATTATATTCATGTCAACGATCTTGCCACCGCTCATTTGCTTGCTTTGGATTACATAATTAAAAATCCTGATAATCTTCGAATCAACCTGGCAACCGGAGAAGGCTATTCGGTAATGCAGGTGATTGAAAAAGCGCAGGAAATTACCGGGCAATCAATTGAATACGATCTTGTTAACCGGCGTCCCGGCGATCCGTCGGAATTATATGCCACTTCCCTGATTGCTGCCGAAAAACTGCATTGGAAGCCTCGCTATTCCGATTTAAATACCATTCTGAAAAGTATGTGGGAGATTTACAAATAATGACAATTCGGGTCAGATATAGGATAATTCTATGGTAAATATTGAGCGGTTACAGCAATCATCCGGTATTATTGGCAATTCCAGCGCGATCCGGCAAGTTATTGAAATGATTACCCAGGTAGCCCAGGTTGATATCTCGGTTCTTATTACCGGTGAATCCGGCACTGGAAAAGAAATAGTTGCCAAAGCGTTACATAAATTCAGTAAACGATCCAATGAACCTATGGTTACCGTCAACTGTGGCGCGATTCCTTCCGGACTTATCGAAAGTGAATTGTTTGGTCATAAAAAAGGCGCCTATACCGGTGCGGCGGAAGACCGGCAGGGATATTTCAAATTTGCTCACAAAGGGACTATATTTTTAGATGAAATCGGTGAAACTCCACTTGAAACCCAGGTAAAACTCCTGCGGGTATTGGAAAGCGGTGAGTTCATGCGTGTGGGTGATTCTAAAACTATGTATTCTGATGTGCGCGTAATTGCGGCTACCAACAGCGATTTGGAAACCGAAGCCCGGAAGGGGAATTTCAGGCAGGATCTGTATTATCGTCTAAAAACGGTGACAATCAATGTACCAGCGCTACGGCATCGGATTGAGGATCTGTCCTTACTGGTTGAACGCTTTGCTCTGGAGTTCACGCGCAGTAATGATATTCCTTATCGTGGTTTCATGCCTGAAGCCACCCGATTAATGAAACAATACGACTGGCCAGGTAATGTACGGGAGTTAAAAAATTTTGTTGAAAGTATCCTGGTTTTGGAGAAGGGTCAGCGTATAACTGCGGATATGATAGCCCGTCAACTGCGACCGGTTAAAGCACCTGAGAACCACAATTTACCCATTTTAGTTGATCGGTCTCCCGAACAAGCCGAACGAGAAATACTGCTACGGCAGATTTTTCTGATGCGTCAGGATATTCAAGATTTGAAAGAAATAATAGGCGGTAAAGCGGTTTTAAATCCGATTGATGAGATTCACTATCTGCCGCATGCGGCTACCGAAATTCAACCTGTTCCGGATTCAATGAATGGTGAAGACTTTCCCATGATCCGTGGTGAAGCAATTGGTGATATGACTTTGGAAGCTTTGGAAAAAGAAGCCATTATGCGGACTCTACAGCATTTTAACAATAATCGCCGCGCAGCCGCCCGGTCACTGGGAATGAGTGAACGTACTCTGTATCGGAAAATCGATCAGTATGGTTTAGAGCGCAAGATTAAAGGACGTTCTTGAGATGAAAAAGATCAATTTATTTTTTGGCAGTGCTATGCTATTATTTGTCGGTTGCGGATTCTATTCTCTGGCGGGTTCAATACCACCGCACATTAGTAGTATTGCAATTCCTTTGGTCGAGAATCAAACCGCAGAATTTGGAATGGCTGAATCAGTGACTGATAACCTGCAAATTCGATTTACCGAAGAAAATATTCTGCGATTAGTGGACGAAGAAAAGGCAGATTCGATTCTACGCGGTACTATCATCAAAGTTGAGGATAGGGTGCAAACCTATACCGGCGCTGAAGTCGTTACCGAATATCGTTTTACTGTTACCATGAATATCGAATGGT
>DAOWAH010000368.1 GCA_030634675.1 Fidelibacterota bacterium | reverse complement strand
GTCAATCAACTGATGCCACAATGACTCTTTATAAAGATGGCACAGCCTTGATCAAACAGCCGGTGGAATGGCCGATTCAAACCGGTATCACCAGAGTCAATTATGACATATTTCCCACCGGTTTACAGGAGGATTCACCCTTTTTAGCAATTGAGGGTGCCCGGGTCGGCTATCAGCGGCTGCAACGGGAGGTGTTTTCCTGGGAGACTTATTTTGCCGATCAGATCGGTCAAGAAGTGGAATTACGAACCGTCAGCGGTGATGAAACGGAAGGAATATTACAGCAATTCAATTCCAATCAGGTTGTGTTGCAACAGAAAAATTATTTGAAGCTGGTCGCTCGCCAACAAATCGAATGGCTGACCGTTAGAGGTTCGGTTGAAGACCCCCAGTATAAACCTTATTTGAGCTGGGATTTGTATTCACGGACTGACCAGACCGTTCACGGCAACCTGATTTATTTAAGCAATGGATTTGCCTGGAATGCTATCTATCGACTGGTGCTGGATGCTGATACCACCCAGGCGGAATTAGTTACCGAAGCTGTGATCAGAAATCGCAGTAACCTGGATTTTTCTGATCTGGAACTACAATTGGTAGAAGGTAATCTGCATCGGGTTGGGCCTGGTACAGGTTTGAGTAAAAGGGGTGGTTTGACCGCCCAATTTGAAACAGCCAGGGCTGTTGTTGGCGCTCCTGCTCCGCCGTTACGGGAGAGCTTGGGCGACTATCATATCTATTCCCTGCCGGAACGGATCAGTCTGACCGGCCAGGAAAGCATAACCGTCCGGCTTTACAATCCGTCACGGATCAATTATATCAAGACCTATCTGTTTAAGAATTCAGAGCAAAGTAAGCGTGAAGAACCGTTGAGCATAGAATATAAATTTTCTAATTCCGAGGAAAATGAACTGAATAAGCCACTGCCGCAAGGTAAGGTCGAAATTTATCAGGTTACCCACCGGGGTGGAATTGAATTCGTCGGAGAAGATCATATTGGACAAGTACCCAAAGGTGAAGAAGTAGTGTTGATTGCTGGGCGTTCTTTTGACGTGATTGGTAAACGCAAGGTACTCAATTACGACCGACAACGAAAGAGCGAGCAGGCCACGATAGAATTAATTGTAACCAACACACGATTAGAGGATATTACTGCGCGCTTGATTGAAACCATCCGGGGTGAATGGGTCATCCGGGACGAATCCAGCATGTACATAAAGGTTGATGCCAATACGATCTATTTTCCCTTAACAGTTCCAGCCGGTGAAACTTCACGCGTGACCTATACTTACCGAAAAGCCTGGAATTGATTAATATTTGGATACCAGTCACGCGCTTAATCTAAATACCACCGTCCAATATGTTAGAGGCGTGGGTCCAGTCCGTGCAAAAGCACTGGAAACGGTGGGCATCAATACGGTTGAAGATTTACTTTATTATTTTCCTCGTCGCCACTTAGACCGTACCACAATCACACCTATAAAAGAGCTGCAACGCGATACGGTTGCCACTGTTGTAGGTACGGTACAAATTTGCGGAGAACGACGTGCCCGATACAGAAAATTTTACCAAGCCGTCATTTCCGATGGCAGCGGTCTGCTTAACCTGGTTTGGTTCAACGGTGGTAAGTATATCAATCAGGTTCTAAAAAAAGGGGTACGGATTGCCGTCAATGGGAAGGTGGAATTTTATCAGGGGCATCAAATCGTTCATCCTGAATTTGATATTTTGAATGAAGAAGATGATCCTCTGAATACGGGGGCTGTAATACCGCTTTACCCACTTAACCAGACCATGAAACAGGTCAAAATTGAAAATCGCGGATTCAGACGAATCATTCATTCAGTTCTGAAGCAAATAACCCTAATACCGGACTTATTCCCGGATAATTTTTTGAAACAGCAGGGACTGATCATCCGCGACGAAGCACTGCGGAGTATCCATTTTGCTGCTGACGAAAAAAATCTGGCAAAAGCTGTTCACCGCTTGAAATTTGACGAACATTTTTTTTTGCAATTGCTAATGGCCTTAAAAAAAATCTGCTTGCAGGCAGCAGGCGCCCCGGCTATTTCAGCGACTGGAATACGATTTCAGAAAGTATTTAAGCAACTTGAATTTGAGTTGACTGACGCTCAGAAACGCGTGCTGAAGGAAATTAGAAGTGATCTGGGCCAGTCGGTAGCCATGAATCGTCTGT
>DAOWAH010000137.1 GCA_030634675.1 Fidelibacterota bacterium | reverse complement strand
CAGTGCGATACGAATTGCAGAACTTTTAACGGAAGCAGGATTACCCGATGGAATTTTTAATATTGTAAATGGTGATCGGGAATCTGTAGAAGCCATTTGTGACCACGCAGATATTGATGCTGTTTCTTTTGTTGGTTCCACTAAAGTAGCAAAAATAGTTTATCAACGAGCCACTGGCCACAATAAGAGAGTCCTGACTTTGGGCGGTGCAAAGAATTATCTGTTGGTTTTACCGGATGCAAATCATGAAATGACTTCTTCCGATGTAGCTGCGTCTATGTCAGGTTGCGCTGGTCAGCGATGTATGGCAGCAGCAGCGGTTATAGCTGTTGGTAACGTTGATGGAATAATCAAGGGAATCTGTGAAAAAGCAAAAACGATCATACCTGGTAAAAATCTTGGTGCCATTATTTCAAAAGAAGCACAGACACGTATTGAAAATTATATTACTGAAGCAGAAGAACAGGGCGCTGATATTTTAGTTGATGGACGAGGAGCTACTGTTAAGAATAAAGAAAATGGATTTTATGTAGGACCGACTGTAATTGATCACGTGACTCCCGAAATGAACATAGCCCAAGAAGAAGTATTTGGACCGGTTTTATCAATTATTCGCGTAGATACAGTAGAACAGGCATTGGAAATTGAAAATAGCTCACAATATGGTAATGCGGCAGCTGTATTTACTCAATCGGGCGGATTAGCAAAATATGTAGCAGCGAATGTAAGTGCCGGTATGATCGGTGTAAATATTGGCGTACCTGTTCCGCGAGAACCGTTTTCATTTGGTGGTTGGAACCAATCAAAATTCGGTGTTGGGGACCTTACAGGCAAAAGTTCAATAGAATTCTGGACAAAACTAAAAAAAATCACAACAAAATGGAATCCTGAAGCAAAAACCAACTGGATGAGTTAGTTTGCTATAAAAAATTGGATACTAAAGAAAAAAATAAATCCTTAATCTGGGGAATTGATGACACTCCGCCAGTTTTAGAAACTGCAATCCTTGGATTACAACATTATTTAACCATGTTCGGTTCTACAGTAGCCATTCCATTACTGTTAGCACCAGCATTTGGAATCACAAATCCGGTAGAAAAGGGTTGGTTAATTGCAACGATGTTTTTCGTCAGTGGACTTACAACATTACTGCAAACGACTTTAGGTAACCGACTGCCCATAGTACAGGGTGGTACATTCTCGTTTCTCGCACCAACAATAGCCATTTGCAGTATGGCAACACTGGCAAACGCCGGTTGGGAAATCAGAATGCAGCATGTTCAAGGTGCAATAATCGCGGGTTCATTCTTTGAGATTATTATTGGTGCTAGCGGTTTAATGGGCAGATTATTAAAATATGTGGGACCGATAACCATCGCTCCGACGATAGCACTGATCGGCTTGGCTCTTTTTAAATTTGGAGCACCTGAAGCTGGCAGGCACTGGCCTATCGGAGGGCTAACAATTGCTCTAATTATTATTTTTAGTCAATATCTGCGTAATAAAAACCGTATTTTTGAGTTATACCCAATTTTACTTGCTATTGTTCTCGCGTGGATTATTGCTGGTATTTTCACAACAATCGGAATATTTGGCGAGGATCATCCCGCCAGAACCAGTATGGATAATTTAAAAAATGCTCCCTGGTTCAGAATACCATATCCATTTCAATGGGGTATACCAAAATTCGGCTTCCCTGCAATTATTGGGATGTTAGCCGGATATATTGCCTCAATGGTTGAATCCGTAGGTGATTATTATGCCTGTTCCAGATTAAGTGGTGCTCCTGTTCCTGATAAGCAAATAGTCAATAAAGGTATTACTTTCGAAGGTATTGGATGTTTTGTCGCCGGAATTTTCGGTACAGGGAACGGAACTACCTCATATAGCGAGAACATCGGTGCCATTGGCTTGACTAGGGTTGGGTCAAGAAGAGTAGTTCAAGCCGGTGCAATATTAATGATTTTATTGGGAATGGTTTCGAAATTTGGCGCATTATTTACTACAATCCCCCAGCCTATTGTTGGTGGTATGTACTGCGCAATGTTCGGGATGATCACTGCGGTCGGATTATCAAATCTGCAATTTATTGATCTTAACAGCGCACGTAATCTTTTTATTCTTGGTTTCGCATTTTTTATGGGTCTGTCAGTTCCTGAATATTTTGCAGGTCATCCGTTGACATTTGAACCAGAATGGGTTTCTAATATTCTTAATACATTAGGAAGTACTGGTATGGCAATTGGGGCTTTCGTCGCTCTTGTGCTGGATAACACAGTCCCTGGAAGTGATGAGGAGCGCGGTTTAAAAGCATGGGGAAAACAATAAATATATTAATTTGGAGTGAATATTATGGATCTTATAATTAAAAACGGAACTGTCGTGACAGACAGCGAAACATTTAAAGCAGATATTGGCATTTCAAATGGGAAAATAGAGATTGTCGGGCAAGATCTGAATGGCGCCGATCAAATAATTGACGCAGCAGATCAATATGTAATGCCCGGTGGTTTGGATGTTCATGTTCATCTTCAGTTGCCTTTTTGCGGGACAGTATCAGCAGATGATTTTATCACTGGGACAAAAGCCGCCGCCGCTGGTGGTATTACAACAATTGTTGATTTTGCTATACAAAGTAAGGGAAATACTCTTACCGATGCGGTGAAATCACGTAAAAAAGAAGCCGACGGGAAAGTTTGCGTGGATTATTCCCTTCACGGAGGTATAACAGATTGGAATGATAGAACCAAATCTGAACTCAAGTCTTTGGTAAAGGAAGGTATCGTCTCGTATAAAATGTTTATGATCTATCGAAACGAGGGATGGATGTCTTCTGATAGCATGCTCTATCAAGCCTTAGAAGAAACGAAGAAGCTTGGCGGTACCATAATGGTTCATGCAGAATCGGTAGATGTGCTGGATTATCTGGTTGAAAAATATCACAATCCTGCCGATATGAAAAAGTATGGCGCTTATTGTCATGTCCTTTCAAGACCAAACTTTGTTGAAGAAGAAGCAATACAAAGGGCAATAAAATGGACAGAGGTTACTGATGGTAGGCTTTATATCGTTCACATGTCAACGGGCGATGGTGCAAATCTCGTAACAGCAGCAAAGAAACGCGGTGTAAAAGTATTTGCTGAAACTTGTCCGCAATATCTCTTACTTGAGGACGATCTTTTCAAAAAAGAGAATGGACATCTTTATGGAACCTGTCCACAGATTAAAAAGGAAGAGGACATTAACCGGCTTTGGGAGGCTCTTGGAAATGGAGAGATAGATACCATAGCAACCGATACTTGCACATTTGATACGAAGCAAAAAGCAATGTGGGAAGGTGATTTTACAAAAATCCCATTCGGAATGCCGGGCTCGGAACTGATGATGCCTTTGACGTATTCCTATGGTGTAAGGAAAAGGAAAATTAATTTGAATCAGTTTGTTCATTACCAATCAACAAATCCGGCAAAGATATTTGGAATGTATCCCGAAAAAGGATCGCTTCAAGTTGGAACTGATGCGGATATTCTAGTGTTTGACCCTAGAAAAAATGTGACTATAGACTATCAAAATTTGGAAACGAACTGTGACTGGTCACCATATCAGGGGTGGAAACTCAAAGGTTATCCCAACACGACGATTTTAAGAGGAAAGATTATCGCTAAAGATGGTCGTTTCACAGGTAATATTGGATACGGAAAATTTATTAAACGGAAACCTGTTGTTCGTTAACACAAGGAGAATAATATGCCGAGAAAAATAAAATCCGGATTGATCCAGATGAGTCTTCCGATGACGGAAGGAGAAGGAACAATTAGAGAAATTAAAGAAGCCATGATCGAAAAGCATATCCCTTTTATCGAAGACGCAGGGAAACAATGCGTTCAGATTTTGTGTCTTCAGGAAATCTTCAATACACCGTATTTTTGTCCTGGACAGGATAATGCTTGGTACAAATCCGCCGAACCAGTGCCTGGTCCAACGACCGAACGTATGTGCGAATACGCCAAGAAATACAAAATGGTCATAATTGTGCCAATCTACGAGAAGGAACAGCCCGGAGTGCTCTACAACACAGCTGCAGTGATTGACGCTGACGGAAAGTATCTCGGGAAATACCGGAAACATCATATACCTCATACTTCGGGGTTCTGGGAAAAGTTTTTCTTTCGCCCAGGTAATCTTGGGTATCCGGTTTTTGAAACACGATATGCCAAAGTAGGCGTATATATTTGCTATGATCGACACTTCCCTGAAGGAGCACGTGCACTGGGTTTGAACGGCGCAGAAATAGTGTACAATCCATCGGCAACGGTTGCCGGACTCTCACAATATCTCTGGAAACTTGAACAGCCGGCACATGCGGTAGCGAATGGATATTTTATGGGCTGTATCAACCGTGTTGGAGAAGAGAAACCATGGAATCTCGGAAAATTTTATGGTAGTTCTTATTTCGTGGATCCAAGGGGAGAAATTTTCACTATCGCTTCGGAGGATAAAGATGAGTTGCTTGTCGCGGAATTTGATTTGGATATGATCGATGAGGTGCGCTCCACCTGGCAATTTTTCCGGGACCGTAGACCAGAGTCCTATGACTCACTTACAGCACCATAAAATTAGGAGAATATAATATGGATAGCAGAAAAATTATAGAAAAACATAACTCATACCTTTTTCCAGCAGTTAAAAATTATTATAGCAAGCCACTAGTAATCACGGAAGGTAAGGATTCAAAGGTCTGGGATATTAACGGCAAATCCTATCTGGATTTCTTCGGTGGAATTTTAACAATTTCTGTGGGACATTCCAATGAATTCGTGAATCGCGCGGTTAAAAAACAATTAGATCGGTTGACGCACATTTCCACGCTTTACCCCACCCTGCCAATCGTAGCGTTAGCAGAAAAATTTGCCAATTTGACTCCTGATGGCTTGGATAAATCTTTTTTCACAACTTCCGGCACAGAAGCCGATGAAACAGCGGTCATGATGGCTCAGCTCTTCACCGAAAATTCGGAAATCATTGCGTTGCGATACGGTTATTCTGGGCGTTCGCTGCTAGCTCAATCGCTGACAGCACACTCTACTTGGCGCGCGCTTTCTACACAGGTTCCAACAGTTAAACATGCACTTTCACCCTATTGCTACCGTTGCCCCCTAAAGCAAACCTACCCGGAATGTGGAGTTACCTGTGCCCATGATGTGGAGGAACTGATTCAAACTACCACAATAGGTCAAATCGCTGGTATCCTCATCGAACCGATTCAGGGTGTGGGCGGATTCATCGTACCACCGAAAGAGTACTATCAGATTGTAGCAGAAATTGTGCGGAAACATGGTGGCGTATTCATTTAGGACGAAGTGCAGACTGGCTTCGGGCGATCAGGCAAAT
>DAOWAH010000397.1 GCA_030634675.1 Fidelibacterota bacterium | reverse complement strand
GATTTCCTCTCCCCGCTCGCTTATAACCTGAACTTCATATCCATTTTTATGGTGATTCAGGAAAAGATCAAATCCCTCAGTATCTTCAACAGTGATTCCTACAGAACGACTGAAATGAAATTCATCAGGCTCGAAGGAAACACCGATAAACGTGCAATTTTCCCGCCGTTTTAAATAATTCACTTCCGGCGTGCGATCGCT
This sequence comes from Fidelibacterota bacterium, assembly GCA_030634675.1. The sequence goes on along the minus strand of DAOWAH010000397.1, from coordinate 1,692 downwards.
GAAATTGAAATCCAATTTCAGTACCGCTTGCATGTCATAGGAATGAACCCCGAGGAAAATTCTTTGATTATTTTCAATATCCACTTTGGTGAATGTATTTTCAGTCAGGGAATAGTTCAGCAAGCGTTCGGTCGGTGGCAGGAAAAACTTCCTGACCGATTGTAATGTCCGTTTGTGTGACAATATATCATTGTTGGTATCTGTTACGTTGTCAAAGCTGAATGAATTATCCCCCTTCTTGTGCGGAGCAAGGACTTCGCCCTGTGCTTGCAGATGCGATACAAAATCAGGAATATTTTGTAGCAGTAAATTGTATTTCTTCATTTATGGCACCAGTTGAAAGGTTGATTTAAATGGTTGATTGAATGTGATATTAAAATCTTTAAATTGAAATTTTAAGCTATAATTTTGTCTGTCGGTTCTACAGTATTTGCGCGATTTATCAGGATTCGAATTATTATAACAAGACCTTGTTATCCTGATTTTAAAAGTGGTAGAATATATCAAGCAAGCGAAACAAAGGCGGTAATCAGATAAAATAAATTCACCAGACAGACTGATAGAAATTATCTTAAATTATTTGCTGTAATACCGGAGGAAATTTGTGATTGTTAACATTAGAATTATAAAATATTTTCTGATTCTGTTAATGGCTGAGTGCCTTTTAGCACAATGGCAGTATCCGGAATCAAAGATTGAAACTGTAATCGACGAATTGCATGGCATACGCATTTCGGATGATTATCGCTGGCTGGAAGATAGTAACGATCCGGCTACGGTAGATTGGGTCAGGCAACAAACAGTTTTCAGTCGTTCAATCTTGGATTCATTGCCCGCCCGCGCTGAGATCAAGGAAACTATCTCGCAAATTTATTCAATGCCAACCATGTCAACTCCCTTTGTATATGGCCATCGCTATTTTTATACTCGCCAGCAGCAGGGACAGAATCATCCGGTAATGTATTTTACCGATAATTATCCCGGGGTGGATGAAGAAATTATCCTTGATCCAAATACATTCAGTGTTGAGGGCACAATAGGACTGGATTGGGATTATCCTTCACCGGCCGGCAAATTTCTGGCTTATGGATATTCTCCAGGGGGGTCAGAAATCAGCAACCTGAAAATCCGGTCGGTTGATACCAAAGAGGATTTACCTTTGACAATTCCTTATACCAGGGCCAGTTCAGTGACATGGCTACCGGATGAATCCGGTTTCTATTATGTACGCTATCCCGAACCGGGTACGGTCCCGGAAGGCGATGAATATTATTACCGGCGGTTATTTTACCATGACATTGCCGATACAACCTGGCGTGATGATCCCATGATCTTTGGTGCTAAACTGGGAAAAGAAGACTGGGTAGATGCCTATCCTTCATCCGACAATAAATACCTGTTTATTTATGTTTCAGTCAATTGGGCGATCAATGATCTGTATCTCATGCCTATAAATGAGCCGTCTGAATTGGTACCTTTAGCGGTGGGATTGGATGGCAGGTTTGTAGCGGATATCTTTGATCAGGAAATTTACCTGTTAACAAATCTGGCTGCTCCGCGCTTCAAAATTATGCGAACGCGAATCGATCAACCCGATATCAAATTGGCAGGAGATTATCCCGGAATCGGCTGCTCGTTTGGACAAATTTACTTTTACCGATGGCCAGTTGGCGGTTGTTACAATGGAGGATG
>DAOWAH010000401.1 GCA_030634675.1 Fidelibacterota bacterium | reverse complement strand
GATTCTGAAATTTATTGCCGTTCAGTATAATCGCGAATATGTTGTACAGCCCTTACCGGTTACTCATTTCCAGACACAATTGTTTGATACCGCAAGTGTAAGGCTGCTCTGGAAACCTGTACCGGATCCCCTTGAAAGCACGGCTGTGCCGCAAGGATATATTGTTTATACACGTAAAGGCAACAATGCTTTTGATAACGGTTTGTTGGTAAGTAGAACGGAACTACCGATTAATAATATTGAGCCGGGAGTTATTTACAGTTTTAAGGTTACAGCAATTAATTCCGGTGGTGAAAGTTTTCCATCAGAAGTTCTATCAATCTGCCGGCAACCCGGCGACAGTCTACCCCCAATTTTGATTGTAAATGGTTTTGACCGTATTTCGGCGCCGGTGATTGTCGAATCCAAACTAACAGCCGGATTTGTTGCCAGTGATCACGGGGTAGCGGACTATTATGATATCAGTTACACGGGAGCTCAATACGATTTTGATCCTGGTTCGCTATTCATTACCAATGTTTATCCCGGTCATGGCGCCAGTTGGTCGGATAATGAAACCCGCATTATTCCCGGTAATACCCATGATTTTCCTTTCATCCACGGAACAGCCATTCGATCCGTTGGCAGGTCATTCGTTTCGATCAGTGATGAAGTACTGGTGGACAGTCTGTTGAACCTGTCAGACTACACCATTATCGATTTAATCCTTGGAGAAGAACGGGAAACTTCCTGGCCCAAAGATTATGGTAATCAAAAATTCGGACGCAAATACAAAACCTTCCCTCCTGCTGTTCAGCAACGCCTGATAGATTATCTGCAAAACGGGGGCAGTTTGTTTGTGTCCGGTGCTTATGTCGGCACGGATTTATTTCTGAAAAAACAACCAGATCATCCTGACATTGGTTTTGCCCGCGATACATTGAAATTCGATTGGCTGCGCGACCAGGCAGTCCGAACCGGGGGTGTTTTTTCATCGGACTCGCTGTTCGCCCCTTTCGACTTTGATTTCACTTTCAACACCAACTTGGATCCTAAGATGTATACGGTTGAAGCTCCCGATGCCTTGCTGCCCATAGTCGATCAGTCAACAACCATCCTGCGTTACGATGAAAACCACTATGGGGCGGCAATCGGATATAAAAGCGACTATAACCTGGTGATATTCGGCTTTCCTTTTGAAACAATAACCACTGATTCCGATCGCAACGTGGTGATGATTAAAGTAATCGATTATCTGGAAGGTGATTTTTCAACAATTAAACCGCCCGAAGAAGAACTAATGGATGTGGATATCGATGCGCTACCGGAATAATTAATAATCTACAGAATCGCTTTCACGCAATCCTCTTACTTCATATATTGCAGCACTTACAGTATTTTTATCGTATAACCGGTTTGGTATCATTTTCCGGATTTCCTGATTCCAGTAGTGCATTGGCCTCGGAAAGCAGCAAATGCATTCCATATAAATGCGCCAGATGATCTCCGGCTGTCTGCCCGAGATAACCCTTTATTTTGAAGCGACTGGTATCACAGCGTGAGTAGCGGGTACCGACTTCATCCACTGTTGTATCCGGTCGGCGGGTTGCACCCAGCCGATCTATGAGATAATCTGCGGTCTGAGTGGTATTTTGGTATCCAATAGTTGGAATGCTGGAATGGGTAATCAGCATAATTTTTTTTGCAGCGCTAGCATCGTTGGCAAACCGCAGGAAATCCCGCATCTGGATAGCCCTGACAGCAGGATCGGAATTACAATGCAGCCCATCAGCCAGATTAATTGCCGATATTCCAGTGTAGTAGGACGGGGTTTTCAATATCTCCCGGATTCCCGCATAACCGGCGCTGAAAGCAGTTACAATGATCCGTTCAATT
>DAOWAH010000198.1 GCA_030634675.1 Fidelibacterota bacterium | reverse complement strand
TAAGCCTTGGAAAATGAACACCACCAGCGCTACCAGACTAACCAACACCGGTATGGAAAATTGTTTTATCAACATCTGTTTAGATGTACGCCGCCATGCTAATACCGGACCAATACCGGTCAAAAATAGTAATGCCAATCCAATGGGAATATTAACCTGGTTGAAGAAAGGTGCCCCGACGGTTATTTTTGTTCCCCGAACTGCTTCGGTCAATACCGGGAACATGGTTCCCCATAATACCGCGAAACACATAACTATGAATATAACGTTATTGAAAAGAAAACCACTCTCCCGTGATACAAACGATTCGATACGGTTTTTGGTACGTAACAATGGTAATCGTTTATACAATAATAGGAATGATCCAGCTAAAATTAAAAATACAAACCCCAGGAATAATGGACCTAAAGATGAAGCCGTAAAGGAATGTACCGAAGACATGATTCCACTACGAGTCAGGAAAGTACCAAAAATGCTGAGTGCAAAAGTAATAATGATTAAAATCATATTCCAGACCCGTAACATATCACGTTTTTCCTGGATTATGATCGAATGAATAAAGGCCGTAGCGGTCAACCAGGGCATCAATGAAGCATTTTCCACCGGATCCCAGGCCCAGTAACCACCCCAACCCAGTTCCTGATAAGCCCACCAGGCTCCCAGCAGGATCCCAATTCCCAACGCTAACCAGGTAAATAAAGTCCAGCGCCGAATCAGTTTGATCCAGGTAGCGGAGGTATCACCAGTTATCAAAGCGGCCATAGCAAATGCGAAGGGAATCGCAAACCCAACATAGCCGAGATATAGAGTTGGTGGATGAATTGCCATGGTAACATTCTGTAATAATGGATTCAATCCATTTCCGTCTGATATTATTATACCCGCCTCCACGGGAGAAAAGGGATTTGTTATAAAGTTGGTCATATAGAGGAAGAAAAATTGAATCACCATTAAAATCATGATTACCCAGGGCATCATCACCTTATTAACAGTGCGATTTTGATAAATCACAATCAAGATGTAACTCGCTACTATAAAAACCCAGAAGAGTAATGAACCAGCCTGCCCCGCCCATAAAGCGGAAATTTTATATAACAATGGTGTCGCTCTACTGGTATAGTGAGCTACATACTCCAAATTAAAATTACTTTGAATTAATTCACGTAGAAGAACCAGCGTTGCCAGGATCACGAGACCGGCAGCAATGATGGCAGATCGTCGCCCACTTACAAATAATCTTGTATCTCCTGATCGTAAATATAGGGCGATTAAGACAATAGCAAGAACCGTAAATCCCAGGCTAAGGTTCTGGGAAACTGCGCCAAGTGTAGCCATAGAATTGATCATATTTCGTCTAAATTATAGGAATTATTGTCACGCAAATCACCTTCATAGCGCGAGGCACATTTAGTCATCAAATTATCAGCGTAAAACTCACTGTTGCGATATTCACCCTCGACAATGACTTCGCTGTCATCTGCAAACAAATCCGGTCGTGTTTTATGATAATGCACCTTTATAATAGATTCACCCTGTTCAAGAATAAATTCCACCTTCAATAAATCATCCTCAGCAATTTGGATTGACCCAGCTTGGACATTACCCCCAAGTCTGAATCTAGCCTGATCATATTCACCACTTACTAATTCCTCACTCGAAAGAAAAGGTACTTCCTTACCCTGGGTTCCGGTTGTTATCCATATAAAAAACAGGGTCACTACCACAACCACCGTCACGGTAATCTTAGAACGGTTATTCATTATTCATCCTTTTAAAACACGGTTGTTTCCTGCCATTCACCAAACACATCTTTCATTGCAGCAACTATTTCCCCCAGTGTTGCATATGCTTTGGCTGCTTCAATTATAGCAGGCATCAAATTATCTTCGCCGACACAGGCTACTCGTACGGCCGCTAAAGTCGAGTTCACCTGACTTTCATTACGACGAGCCTTCAAATTCGCAATTGCCTTGTTTTGCGCCTCCTCTGATTCCCGGCCAATCTCAAGTAAAGGAATTTCAATTTGCTCATTTTCTTTAATAAACTCATTAACACCAACCACTATCCGGCGTTTACTATCAATCTTTCGCTGATATTCAGAAGCAGCATGAGCAATTTCGCGTTGGAAATAGCCAGCTTCAATTGCCGGAATAACACCGCCCAACTGTTCGATTTCAGTAAAATAGCGTTCAGCCTCGGCTTCCATTTTATCGGTTAATTGTTCCACATACCATGAACCACCCAAAGGATCAGCTACATTGGCGACACCGGTTTCAAACGCTATCAATTGTTGGGTCCGTAAAGCAATTTCAGCTGCTTTAGCGGTTGGAAGCGCCAGTGTTTCGTCCATTGAATTCGTATGCAGCGATTGAGTTCCACCCAAAACCGCAGCTAAGGCCTGAAATCCGGTGCGGGCGATATTAATCTCTGGTTGTTGCGCAGTCAACGAACAACCGGCAGTCTGGGTATGAAAACGCAGTTTCCATGAACGCGGATCCTTGGCGCCATAGCTCTCTTTCATGTGCCTTGCCCAAATGCGGCGGGCAGCGCGGTATTTAGCAATTTCTTCAAAGAAATCCAGATGGGAATTAAAAAAGAAGGATAACCGAGGTGCGAATTGATCCACATTCTGCCCTGCTTTTTGGGCGTAGTCCACATATGTAAAACCATCCGCCAATGTAAATGCCAGCTCCTGAATGGCGGTCGAACCGGCTTCACGAATATGGTAGCCACTGATAGATATAGTATTGAATTGTGGTAATTGAGCGGTGCAGAAAGCAATCATATCGGTAATGATGCGCATGGATGGTTCCGGTGGAAATATCCACTCTTTCTGGGCAATAAACTCTTTTAATATATCATTCTGCAGGGTACCACGTAGTCGTTCAGGGGAAACACCCTGGAGTTCCGCTACAGCAATATAGAATGCCAGTAGGATCACCGCCGGACCATTGATAGTCTGCGATACCGATATCTGCCCCAGATCGATCTGATCGAACAGGATTTCCATATCGGCGAGCGAGGCAACACTGACGCCGCATTTACCAACTTCACCAACTGCGAACGGATGGCCTGGATCATAACCCATAAGGGTGGGCATATCATAGGCCACCGATAAACCGGTCTGACCCTGCTCCAGTAGAAAACGATAACGCCGGTTTGTCTCCCAGGGTGTGGCAAACCCGGAAAATTGACGCATAGTCCACAACCGGCCACGATACATATTCGGATGTACACCGCGAGTATAGGGATATTGCCCTGGAAAGCCAAGTTGATCAAGATAGTCATGGGAAGCTTCATCAGGCAGATAGAGAAAATCCACGGGTTGACCACTCACCGTATCAAAGTTGTAATCCCTGAAAGGTGCGCTGCTGACCTCGCTTTTCCATAGCTCGAAAGCTTTGTTAAAAACCTGGTTCTTCTTACTCACGGTTTGTAATCATTATTTTATTCAATAAAAATGGTTTCATTGTATCTTAAAAATCCCGGGATTTTACACACAGCAGCGCCAGCTTTAAAAGCGTAGCATAAATGGCCCTTGTGAACCTGAATTGCAGTGACCTGGAATTCACTTATGTAACCTGCTTACTAACGATTGATTCATATAACAGCGTTGGCATACTTAGAATAGCGATTGAATTGATTTTTCAAGTCCGTTCGAATCCATTTTTAGCAATTTTAGTAATTCCCGGCGGGTACCATGGGTTACAAATTCATCGGGAAATCCCACCGGTAACAATTGACCTTTGTAACCGTGATTGCTTAACCAATTTAGTGCACCTTCCCCGAACCCTCCGGTTAAGGCACCTTCTTCAAGTGTTACAATTTTAGTGAATCGTTTTATTGTGTTATTCAAGTATTTATTATCGAATGGCTTTATAAATCGGCAATTGACAACTTCACAGGAAATGCCTTTTTTGGCCAGTTTTTCAGCCACCTCAAGGGCCGTATAAACCAGGGGACCAACTGCTAAAATAGCAATGTCGCTTCCTGGTCGTTCAACCGCCCAACTGCCAATGGGTAATAATTCCACCTGTCCAGCCCGAGTAAATTCCACCGCACTTGCTTTGGGATATCTGATCGCAAATGGTCCGTCGTTGTAATTAAGTGCCGTATAAAGTAAATGGCGCAATTCATTCCCATTCTT
>DAOWAH010000013.1 GCA_030634675.1 Fidelibacterota bacterium | reverse complement strand
GGTATTTATCCAGTCCCTGTAACAAGCGTTTTGCGCTTGATCGAGAAAGAAATTCATCTTCAAATAATGTTACCAAAATTTGAGTTTTTTCAAATTTGAAATCAAATTCCTCAGGAGCGAATTTCTGGAATATCGTTTCTAATCGTCGTCGTGACCGCCGGCTGATTCTTAAACATACCTCAGTTCCTTCAATTCTTTTCTGATTCTCAAGAAATATTTCTTGATTGCCATTATCAAATTTTAGCAGTGTGCTGTGGGATCTGAACTGAACATAATCTCCAACCTTTGAAGTAAAAAATATTCCCTCGCCACTGTGCTTTTCTGCCATTGTGGTGCTACGCCCCTTTAAAATTTCCCCCACAGCTTCACTTTCATCTTTCAAATCGAAATTGGAATAAATCGAATAAAACACCCCGATCCCGTAATCACGAATTTTGAAGCTTACCTGATAATCATCGAATCCAACTTCAACGGAACAGCGGGATGAGATCGAATGATCGATGGCGTTATTCAACATTTCGGTAAAGGCGTATTGGAAAATGCTATAGACATTTGCGCTTAAAACCTGGCTCAAGCCCAACAAATTGTCAAATTCCTGATAGGCACGATCTTCCTCCAATCCCATGATTTCGTAATTCCGGCGTAGTTGCTGGGACGGCTGCTTTTGTTTGCCGGTACTTTTTTTATAGAGCACACCCCGTGTTACACCGATTTTATAAATCAATCCATTTTCGATTAATTCTTTGATGTGCTTATTCAATGCCTGCCGGGAAATTCCTAACCCCGCTAATAATTCTTTGCCAGTCACAGATTCCTGCTGGTCTAATATTTTTTTAATATATTCTTTTACATTCATAGTAGATTGTAATTATAGTATATATTACATTATTGTCAACTTATTGTCAACCTAAAAAATGTTTTATTGTCAACCTTCCCGCCTTCGCCAAGGCTACAGCGCAGCAGAGAGCAAAGAGCGAAGAACAACGAATCTTAAATAAGAGCACATAAATGAATACAAGTAGATTATAGATTGTATTTTAGATTCTGAAGGTAGGTTAGCTTTCACAAAAATTATAATTCACTCAATAGTTCTATCAGCCGGTCGATCTCCACTTCGGTATTATAAAAATGGGGGGCGATGCGCAGGTTACCATTGCGAAAGGAAATATGGACTTTCTTTTTGTTTAAATATTTAAAAATTTGTTGATTGCGCTTGGGATCCACATTACTCGTTATCACAATCCCTGATTTGACTCCTGCACCGCGATTGGAAATAACCCGGTAATTATGGACCTTTAATTGTTTCGCCAGATAATCGGTCAGTTCCAGAATCCGGTTTTCGATGGCTGGTTGCCCCGCTTCCAGCAGTAAATCCAGAGCGCCATTAATGCCCCAGATACCGAGACTGAAGGGCGTGGCGAATTCGTAACGGCTGGCATCGGCTTTCAGGGGCTGGTTGTAATTGTGGAATTCCATCAGGCTGGCCCGGCCCTGCCACCCCAAGTGCGGCGGATGAATCTGTTCCTGTAATTCTTCCGTGATGTAAATAAAACCCACCCCTTGGGGACCGAGCATCCATTTGGTAGTGCCGGTAGCGATGAAATCAGCCTGACTGATTTCATTATCAAATGGCAATGCCCCCAAGCCCTGCATCGCATCCACAGCCAAAATAATTCCTCGAGTGTGGCACCAATCCGCCAGGGCTCGAATATCATTTTTATAACCACTGAAATACTGGACCCAGCTCACCGCCACCAGCCGGGTTCGATCAGTCACGACCCGCTCCAGATCATTAGGTGTCACCGATCCCAATTCCGAATCCAGGAAATCCAATTCGACGCCGTAGGGCTGCAGGTCCCACCAGGGATAGACATTGGACGGGAACTCCATTTTATGCAGAATGATGCGGTCGCCCGGTTCCCATTTCAGTCCCCGAGCCAGCAGGATCATCCCATCGCTGGTGTTGCGCACGGCAGCAATCCGTTCCTTGGGCGTATTGATCAGTTTACCGAACTTCTCCCGGGCGGTCACCGCCAGATCCATGGTATCAAACCAGTTTTCAATTTTCTCACCCTGAGCCTGCCGGATGTAGGCCTCCAGTTCGGCCTTAACCCGGTTATTCATGGGTGAAACGGCGGCATGGTCAAAGTAGACCATATCCAGTTCGGTATGGGGAAATTCGCTGCGGTATTTTTCCAGATTGTTCATGCGTATTTATGGATCGGGGAGATTTTCATGATCAGACGATATCCCTCAAAACGATCTTCCAGTTTATTTTTCAATTCTTCAAAGCGATCTTTGCGCTCACGGGGTGTGGCTCCAGGATTTAGATTCATTCCGAACAGGATCACCTTGTGGTTATCGGTATCGACGATGCGCACATCGTGGAAACTGGTGATAACTGATTCATTTTTCAGGTCAGCCTGCAGAAAATCCTTGATTTCGTTGATCAGGGGATGATCGGTGTAAACCGGATCGATATGCACAGTGGGATTAACATTCAATTCAGTATTGATGACCACTTCAACAGCTTCGGCAATATCATGGGTTTTGAGTGTGGGCTGCTGGGCATCCACCTCGATATGGACACTGGTAAATTTATCGCTGCCATAGCTGTGGACGGTAATATCGTGGGTTCCCAATACACCATCGATACCGATGGCGGCTTGGCGGATCGCTTCCAATTCCTCATCGGCCGGCGGTTTACCAATCAGGTCATCGATAGCATCACGGGCAATTTCATAAGCCGTCCAGAGGATGATCAATGCCACCCCGACTCCGGCATAGCCATCCAGATGATAGAAGCCGTACCGGCCGGCGATCATGGCAATTACCACCAGTACCGACGAAATAGCGTCGGTGCGATGATGCCAGGCATCAGCCCGGAGGGTTCCTGAGGAAATCCGGCGGGATAAAAACTCGGCGTAACGGGCCGTCAGTTCCTTAAATACAATTGTGATCGCCACGACCGCAATCATCCACCAGTTGACAGCAATCAATTGGGGGTCGAGAATACGTTTAATGCTGGATTGGATGAACTCAATGCCCACCACCGCCAGCAGGAGGGCTATCACCAGAGTGGCGATATATTCGGCCCGGCCATGACCGTAGGGATGTTCGGCGTCGGCGGGTTTTTCCACCGCCTTGAAACCCCAGATCACCACCGCTGAGGAAACCACATCGCTTAAAGTGTGGATGGCGTCGGCCATCAGGCTGATCGATCTGGTGATCAGCCCCAAGATAAATTTTACAATGAATAAAATTGCGTTGATAATTACCGATATCCAGCCCTGGAATTTGCCCACCTTGGTCCGGTAGTTCAAACTATCGCTATTGCCAAGATAGTATTTGGTAATCGCTTCAAAAATACTCATTTCACTTCCCCGTTGATCTAATCGATGGTATTCAATCCGGTAATTTTTTGCCCTATGATCAGGAGTATAAATTTCTCCTGCACAAAATCGCAGGCCGTCTGCTGGATCAGCAGTTCTTCTTCGGTGAGCAGGTCGGTGCTTATATAAAAATCCGGGCCGATGTATTTCATGATAGCGGGAAATTACGGATGGAAACGAATATTTACGTAGGGTATCGTGTGCATGGGGATGTGTGTACGGGGTTGTGTAGGGACAACTCTCGAGAGTTGTTTACACGATTGTCATTTATAAATCGTCCAAAACATAAAAAGGGCACGGTCACCCATGCCCCTGAAACCTGACTCCTGAAACCTGAATCAGATCGTAACCACCATCTGGCCCATGAAATCACGGGTACTCATGGTTTCGCAATTGAAAATGGTATCTTTCAACTGTGAAAGTTCTTCCGCGTCGAACAGGCCGGCGGCCAGTGAATTAAATTTATTTTCCAGGTCTTCCATGGTCATCGGCTCCCGCGGGTCGCCTTTGGGATATTCCAGGTATTCCGAGTATTCCTTTCCATCATTAGTGGTAACAATAACCCTGGAAGGTTGCTTGGCTGGGAACATCTTTTCAAATTCCTGTGATGGCTCACCCACAATTTTATCGATTACTTCAAAAATCCTGGGATCATTTAATTTTTCATCTGAAAATGAATCAGTCGTGATTTTTTTATCCACCATGGCCGCTGCCAGACAATAGGGCAGAGAATGATCAGCCGTTTCCCTCGATTCAGGACGGTACTTAGTCGGATCGAATAAGATATCGTAAGCCTGGGCAAAACAAGTCACCTTAACTTCTTTAATATCCGTGTATTCCAGATTATTATTGATCATAGCTTTGAGCAAACAGGATATATGTGTATGCGTCAGCGCTTCCGTTGGAAAAGCTTTCATGCCGCATTCCAGAATTTTGTAATTCTTACCCAGGTTACCAACCAATGCATCCACATCCCAGCTCCAGACCGAAATACCGTCACGTCCTGCCATGTCCCGGGGATTCAACGCTTCCTCTTTGGCATCCCAGCCGATGAAGGCATCCATGAAACCTTCCTTACCTTCGAAGACTTTCTCCGTACCGGAATAGCCTTTCTGAGCCATCAGAGCAGCAAACACGCCGGACTGAACCGCCATGGGATCGACAGTGTTTTTCATCATAGTGAGTTTGCCGGCAGTGGGACAACCGATAGTATGGTTATGGCAACCGGAAATACCAATGGCGTTCACCATCTCATCCACGGTCAGACCCAGAATTTTACCGGCCACGATCGGCGATACGAACTGGGTCAGGGTGGCGTGATGCCATTTCCGCTCGCGGACACCAGGCTTGGCGAAAAGACACAGGCGCTGTTCGAATTCATATGCCAATACAATAGCTACGATCACATCTTTCATGGAGGCATTGACTTTTTCCGCCATGGTCAGCGCCGCCGGGATGATATCACTGGGATGACTCGGGTCTTCTTTCCAATAGATGTCGTTGAAGTCCAGAGCCCGGATCATCAGTGAATTCACCAGCGTGGCATTGACGGCTGGAATCTCATCGCCAAAACCGATGACGGTAGCCTCTTCCCTACCACCCATTTCCTCATAAATTTCATGGATGGTGTTTACATCCGATGTATGCATACTACCAAAGGCGCAGCCGAGTGAATCATACAGATAACGTTTGACCTCCATAATTACTTCCGATGGCAGATCCTCGTACTTCAGTTTGATAGCAAATTCAGCTATTTGCCGGGATATGGTTTTACTCATAACAGTTCCTATTAGTTAACCACAGATTACACAGATTTTAACTGATTTTATTGCTTAATTTTTGAATTAGAACATTCTTTAAATAATGTTCTGTGTAATCAGTGCAATCTGTGGTTTCAATTTCTTAAATTTTGGCAATGATTGCGTCGGCCATTTGAATTGTGGAGGCAGCGCCTTTTTCAATCACATCTGAACGACCAACCATCTTCGCCATATCATAAGTCTGGACTTTGCCTTCCGCCACAACTTCGGCAACTGCCTTCCTGATCTTCGTAGCAATTTCCTGCTCATTGATGAAATCAAGCATCATACAGGCCGATTCGACCATGGCAATCGGATTAACGATTGAGACGGGATAGTCGGCATATTTGGGGGCACTACCGTGCGTTGGCTCGAAAACACCGATTCCGGTTTCAGGATTGTATTGGGCGCTGCAAGCAAATCCCAGTCCGCCAATTAACCCGGCAAAGCCATCGGATACAATATCACCGAACATATTACCGGCCACGATTACGCCATAATTCTCCGGGTTCTTGGTCAGCCACATCATCTGAGCGTCAATATTGGTATTCCAGATTTCGATATCGGGGAAATCCGCCGCCTGAATCTGCTGAGCCATTTTGTACATCATGCCCGATGTTTCGCGGATAACATTGGGTTTTTCACAGACAGTTGCCGATTTGTAATCATATTTTTTAGCGTGTTCAAAAGCTGCCCGCAGAATTCTTTCAGTAGCTTTCTTGGTAAAAATCCTGGTTGAAATTGAGAGTTCCTCGACCGGAGTATCACCAAAGTTCTTGATGAATTTAGGGTGAGTCATCAGGGCATCATGTACCTGTATCGGAGGGTTGCTCCATTCAACACCGCCGTACAATCCTTCGGTATTCTGACGGAAAATGGCGACATCCACTTCCGGTTCTTCGATAGTATCACCAGCTCCCCGACGGATAAAGTTCAATGGGTTACCCTTATAAGTACGACAAGGTCGTAAACAGATATCCAGACCAAAATGCTGACGCAGGCCAACAATCGGGCTGGAATATACCAGTCCCTGCTCTTTCAATTCCGGTGCCAGTTCTTCGAATGCTTCATCTTTTGGTTTGGAGGTGATTGCACCGAAAAGACCAATCTTATGTTTAGCAATCAAATCCAAGGTTCGCTGGGGTAAAGGATTACCTTCCGTTCGCCAGAATTCCCAGCCGATATCACCTTCCACATAATTCGCTTCAAAGCCGGCAGCTTCCAGCACGCGGATGGTCTCTTCCAACACTACTCTTCCGATACCATCACCGGGTAGAGCTACTATTGTTCTTTTAGCCATTTCAATTTCCTTGTTTAACCACAGATTACACAAATTTCACTGATTTATTTTGTGCAATTCGTGGAATTAGCAATTTTTACTTTTATTAATTATTTTTCTATGTAATCCGCTTGCCCGGAATAGCCTTGGCGTAGACGGGTGAAATCAGTGGTTTACTTGATCTTTTCTTTCACCCAGTTTTCCAACCCTTCAGTCAAAATCAATTCCTGTGCAGCCGTCCCAACTGCTCCAATCGAATAGGTTTTCCCAGCACAAGTTAATTTAGCGGATTGAAAATCAATTTCAATTTTAGCATCAGTTCTGATCGTCAATTTTTCAGTGCCATATTTCGCTTTCAGGTCTGCTAATAATTCCGGCGCTTCCATTACCAGGTAACCGTTGTTGATGGCGTTGCGCTTGTAGGTCTGGCTGAAGGAACCGGCCAGGACCAATTGAATTCCTCGATACTTTAAGGCGGTAGCAGCCTGTTCCCGGGAACTGCCACTGCCAAAATTAAAGCCACCAACCAGAATATCACCCCTCTGAACCAGCTTACCGAATTCACTGTCATAATTTTCCATGACAACTCTTGCCTGTTGCTGGGGCGTGAAATCATCGATGTAAGTATACTTGCCGGGATAGATACCATCGGTATTAAGATTATCCTGATGGCAAAAGATGGCCGTGCCCGACAATTTGGCCGGGAAGCCATCCAGCAGACTGGCTGTGACCGCTTCTCGCTTAGGAACCGGCGCAACCGCAATACTGGTTTTTACTGCTGTGTTGCTAAATAAAGCGGGTCCAGCAATTTTGCCAGCCAGGGCACTGGCGGCCACCACGGCCGGTGATGCCAAATAGGCTTCCGCTTCCTGGGAACCCATCCTACCCTTGAAATTGCGATTGGTAGCTGAAATCCCAACTTCACCATCCTGCAATAATCCAACTCCCAGACCGATACAGGGGCCACAACCTGGTGGTAGCGCAATTACTCCGGCTTCCAAAAGAGTCTGCCAGTCACCGCGTCGCTCGCTTTCTTCCTGCACTTCCCGAGAGGCAGCAGCGATATAAAATTCCACTCCGTCAGCAACTTTTTGCCCTTTTACGACGGCGGCCGCCTCAGACAAATCATCAACCCGACTATTCACGCAGGATACCAGATAAGCCTTGTGGATTTTCAGATTGCGCTTTTCCATCTCCACCACGGGGGACATTGTTTTGACATTGTGAGGACCGGAAACATGCGGACTGACTGTGGCTAAATCGATTGTCAATTCCTTGGCGTAATAAGCATCCGAATCGGCTGCGGGTATGTTGACTTCCAGTGCTGAAATCCGCGCTTTATTCATCCGGGGATGGGTACCGTTGCCATCGACATCGGAAGGCACGCCGTCCAGCTCACGTTTTTCAATTGTCGCTGCCCGGTCGTAGAGCCATTTAATCGTGACTTCATCGATGGGGAACAAGCCCACAAGAGCGCCCCACTCGGTGGTCATATTGGCAATCGTCAAGCGCTCATCAATCGTGAGATTGGCAACGCCATCACCGGCAAATTCGATGGCATGATTCAATACTTCATCATTATTAAAAACACCACAGAGGGTGATGATCAAATCTTTGCCGGTCACACCAGCCGAGAGTTTGCTAGTTAGTGTGACCTTTGCCACCGGTGGCACCTGCCACCAAGTACGGCCCGTGGCCCAGATGGCGGCCGCATCGGTTCGCACGATCGGCGTTCCCAGACAGCCCACACCACCGTACATATTAGCATGACTATCGGAAGCTACGGCCATCGTACCGGGGAAAGCATAGCCTTCTTCCAGCATTAACTGGTGACCAATACCTCGACCAGCAGGATAAAAATCGACGCCCATCTCTTTGGCAAAAGCTTCGATGCCGGCATATTTTTTAAGGTTAGCTTCACTTTTATCCTGAACATTATGATCCAGGGCAAACATGGGCTGACGCGGATCGGATATCTTGCTGGCACCAATCGCCCGAAATTTATTCATCACCGCACCGGTGTTATCATGGGTTAAAATATGGGCGGGCTGGATTGAAAGGTAACCACCGGAATGTACTTCAGTGCCTTCAGCTAAATCGACCGCGTATTTTTGGGCAAGTTTTTCTACTAAGTTCTGTTTCATTTATTTTATCCACTGATTACACAGATTTCACAGATTATTTTATTATTCGTTCATATTCCAAGGATTCACCGCCAAAATTAATCAGTAACCCCAGCCTTAATTTTGTTACCTTCAAATAATTCAGTATTTGAGCACGTTCGATGTCATCAATTACTAAATCACAATAATATTCCTTTATGTCAATGCCTTTATAATTAACATAATACTTCTTCTGCTGCTCAAAAGAAATATTCAGTCTTTTCAATTCCACTATAAATGCTTCTTCGTACACAGATTCAAGAAAACCAGGCCCCAGTTCTTTATGAACCTCCATCGCAGCTCCAATTATTCGATAGGTAAGATCCTTATATAAATAATTCATCTTTTAATCTGAGTACTCAGTGAAATCTGTGGTTATTCAAGCCTTAAATGGTTCGAAGGATACAAAGTCGGCATGATGCACGATGATCGATTCCACCGTACGGTAGCCCAGGTCGCCTTCTTTAGAGTGAGTGGCAATGATATGCTGAACCTCCGCTGGCAGGTCAAAACGAGCCGCGATACCAACCCCGCTGAACGGGTGGCGCACAATTTTACCGGCGTTGCTGGTGGTCAGTTTGCCATCGATCATTTCGTATTCCAACAGCTTGCCAATATCAATCAAAATCGCACCAGATATAAGCAGGTCCATGTCAATCTTGATCTCGTCGCCGAAATTATCCTGCATGCGTTTGGCAATATCCACCGCCAGCTGGACGCAGGTGCGTTTGTGATTCATGAATGATATGTTGCAATTTTTGATCAGCAATGAAAAAGGTATCTCCTCCAGATCTTCGGGTGTCAGGACACTGTTTTCAATCGCGAAAACCCAGGCTTCCAAGGTTTTCTCTCGCAGTTCATTATCTTTGATCCAATTGATCTCAGGCCAAATTTCTAAAACTTTTACTCTCATAAAATCTCCGATTTTAACATTTAAGATTTAATAATTATTAATTAAGATTCTTTTATCTTTTGAGTCTTTCGAATGGAATAAAATATTGCTGTTAATTCATTAGATTCATTAAGAAGGTCAGATAATTTATTCGAATCGATAAGTTTTTCTGTTTTTATGAATTCAATCCAGAAAAGCGTTTCATCAACTTCTTCTAAAACAATACTTATTTTAGCAGTAAATGCTGCATTGGATTGTGCCAATACTGCAGCACGATAATTTGCTGCAACTGAAGTGGATGACCGAATAATCTGATTTTTCAAATGTCGCCCCAAAATGGTCTTTGGCAATGAGACAGCCATTTTCACACATCGATGTGCAAAGCTTGTTGTCCGGTCTCTCAGCTCTTTTCTATCCATTATTAAATATTAATTATTCAATCTTACTTTATTCTTTGATTCCATAAATTGAGTCGATCACGGTACCGTCAACCCATTTGACAATGCCGATAACTTTGTCGGTCAGTTGCGGTTTGACCGGTGGACTGCCGATCAGATCATCGATTTCCGCTTTGATCTCCCCAATCGGCCGGATAGGCAATTCGCTGTCCTTGACCGCTTCCAGTAAATCCTTGCGCAAGGGATTAATCGCAATACCACGCTCGGTGACAATTACATCGATCAATTCACCCGGTCCAACGATTGTAGTCACTTCATCCACGATCACCGGAATCCTATCACGGAATGCCGGGATAGGAAGGATCGTACATTTGCTGAACAGGCAATTCTGCCAGCCACCGATACCGTGGAGCATTTTACCATCGGAGTGGGTTACCACATTGGCATTGAAATTCACATCAACTTCTGTCGCACCGAGCACAACCGCATCCAACATGGACGCGAAATTACCTTTGCCGTGCCAGTTGTAACTGGTAAATGGCGACGTGTTAACATGACCATAGTTTTCGCGCATGGAACGAACACCTTCCAGATCGAAAGTCTGACCATCGAGAATGAAGTCAGTAAGACCTTCTTCCAGCATTTCCACCAGATATTTTGTCGATCCACCGCGGATGAAACGAGCCTTAATACCGGCTTCCTTCATCATTTCTTTTAAATAGATCGCAAAAGCTAGCGATGTACCGCCGGCGCCAGCCTGGAAGCTGAAGCCGTCCTGCATAATCCCAGCATCGCGGACGAAGCGGGCAGTCAGTTCGGCAATGTATAACCGATCCGGTGATTTGGTAAGTTGAGTTGTGCCACTAACAATTTTTTCAGGATCACCAACTTTATCCAAAACCACTACGTAATCCACATTCTGGCCCTGGATCTGCCAGGGCACGCAGGGGAACGGAACCAGGTTGTCGGTAACCACAATAACTTTATCGGCGTGAATTGAATCCACCAGACCGAAACCCAGTAAGCCACAGGCCGAGGGACCCCGGTCACCGGTAGCGTTACCGAAAGCATCGGCAGTGGGGGCTGCAATCACCGCAATATCGATTTGGACTTCTCCGTCTTGCACCGCTTGCCAGCGTCCGCCATGGCTGCGTAGAATGGCTGTACCTTTCATTTTTCCCCGGGAGGCATAATCACCCAATGGACCATTTAGCGAACCTTCTACCCAGTCGACAACCCCATTTTCCATGTGTTTGAGCACTGGCTTGTGACAGGGGAAAGCCGCCGAAGGAAACCAGCGTAATCCTTTCACACCTTTTTCGGCAGCAATATCGAATACTTGATTCATGACCAGGTCACCATTGCGGAAGTGGTGGTGTGATGATATCGTCATACCATCTTTCAAACCACATTTTTCCAAAGCATTTTTTAACGACGGAACGGTTTTATTCCCATCCACAGGATAATCGCTGCAGGTACGAATCGGCAGGGCCGGCTTTTTCCCGCTGGGTCGAAACTTTCCTACACCTTGAAAGGATACTTGAGAAACGCCATTAACTTCCGTCGGAACCAACCGACCGGCTGCATTTTTTATCATTTTATTTTTCATTAATTCTAACCACAGATTGTTTTAACCACGGATTACACAGATTACACTGATTGTTTTTATGATTATTTTTTGGTATAAAAGTTTTGTTAATATTTTGGTGATTCTCCCAATTCATCTTAGTCTACTTTTTCAATTAATTTACTTTTTAATGATATAACACAACTCTTAAACGATGTTAGATAAATCCATTATTAAGTTTTTTCTTTTTAGGTTTTAAAATTTGTATAATCTGTGAAATCTGTGGTTAAAGGTTTTCTTTCCAGTTTTCAGTTAATAAATCTGAGGCAACCGCCAGAGCGATGGTTTGCTGGGCGCGTTTAACTACCGGCGGGTCGATCATTTTGTTGCCGAGCGCCACTACCCCCAGACCCTGTTCCTGAGCCTTGTCAAAAGCCAATTCGATCTTTTTGGCTTTATCAATTTCGACTGATGTGGGTGTAAACGCTTCGTGTAATGGTTTGATCTGCCGCGGGTGAATACAACCTTTACCATCGAAGCCCAAGGCTTTGGCTTCCAGCACCGAGGCTCGTAAACCTTCTTCGTTGCCGACATCGCTATAGACCGTGTCGATTGCCTGAAGACCGGCTGCACGGGCGGCATTTACCAGCATTCCCCGGGCAAAAAATGATTCTTTCCCCTCATCGGTCCGCGGCACACCAAGATCGGCGGTATAATCTTCAAGGCCAATGGCCAGCGCCACGTTATTCGACGATGCTTCGGCGATTTCCAACGCCTTTAAAATACCCCGGCCGCTTTCCAGGATCGGCATCAGATAGACCGGTTCGGTCCGTCCACAGGTCTTGCTGATTTCGGCAATCTTTTTATCAATGGCAATAATCTGATCGGCCGATTCGACTTTGGGTACGAGTATCAGATGCACATTATGGGGTACAATAAATTCCAGATCGGTCAGACCCATTTCACCCTGATTAATTCGTACCATTCGTTCGGCGCCGAAAAAGTCCAACGAACGCAGGGCGTTGCGGACTAGGTAGCGGGTCGCTTCTTTTTCGTTTTGACCGACCGAGTCTTCCAGATCAAGGATCAAGCCATCAGGTTGGTGAATCCCTGCATTTAACATCAATTTTGGTTGATTACCAGGCAGGTAGAGGCGGCTGCGACGAAATTTATCACGGCAGGTTGCATAAGTACAAAAAGCTTTCATTGGGGGTAAACATTCAGCCTCCAACTTCGGATAGGCCGCCTTAATTACCGCTTCAATCCGTGCTGATAATACAAATGGCACTGCGCCAAAGTCGTCGATTTCCAAGCGTCCGGTGTTGATACCCAAATCAGCACAAACTGACCGGGCTAACTTATCGATGGCTTTCCCAAACAAAGCAGCCACTTTGCTGCTAGAGTTAATGGTTAAAGGGAAGTCCTGGGGAGTATAAGTAACACGAACGTCTGAACGCGGTTTTTCCCCCTTCGGCCCTGCAGAAGATGATGGTGCCATAGTAATCCTTAATCGTTGAACAAAATAACCACGAGTCTGTGTAAACGAATTTATTTAGTCCTTTAAATGCCGGGCAACAATAATAGGCTGACAAACTACAATATCAGAGATAAAGGGCGGGGGGACGTAATCCTTATTAAAAATCAAATTATGGCGAAAGACAGTTGATTATTATAAATTGCATATCGATCAGCTACCGTTCGCTCTGACCGCTGGTATACGTTACAAATTGACACCGCTGTACAGTTTGCAGGTGGATGCTGACCTGTATTCCGCTAAAAAATATCAGTTTGTTTTTATAATTTGGAGTAAGGTCGCGCAAACGGCCAGGCTATAGCAGTCCATGATCGGCCATTGAATAGTGGCCATTACCGGCAATAATAATGTGGTCGTGAACAGCCACATCGATGGTGGCCAGGGCGGCTTTCAGTTTTTTAGTTATTGCGATATCATCTTTGCTGGGATTCAAATTACCACTGGGGTGATTGTGCACAAAAATCAGAGCTGCAGCTTTGTTTGTCAAAGCCTTTTTCACTACTTCCCGGGGATATACCGCCGAAGTAGTGAGTGTTCCACTGAATATTTCCTCCGATCCCAGCACCTGATTCCGGCCATTTAAATAGACCACTAAAAATGTCTCCCGGTCTCTGATACTCAGGGCATGACTCAAAAATTTGATTACCTGTTCCGAACTCTCGATAAAATCACGGTCGATGATCCGGTCCTTTAAATAGCGTTCGGCCATAGCTCTGATCAATTTCAAACCAAGTACATTGGATGGACCTACACCTTTGATACGTTGTAATTCAACCGGTTCGGCTTCCAGCACCGCTTTCAGAGAACCGAATTCCAACAGCAGTTCCCGAGCCGGCTGTTTACAATCCCGGCGTGGTGTGCCCAGCGTTAGCAACAATTCGATAATTTCATAATCCTGCAAGCTATCTAAACCGGCTTTCAAGAATCGTTCACGCAATCGCTGGCGGTGGCCGCTAACCCCTTCCGAAATTTTATACTTCATCATAATCCTCCTTGAAATTGAGATTGTAATTATAACATGATCTTCTTCAATTACATTACGAGCCCAGTTTATACAATTTTTCTTTTAATTCACGCATTTCAAAAATATTTCCTTCAGCATTGTCACTTGCCGCCCATTTGACAGCAAAATCAGCTTCCGAATCCTGACCACCTTCCTTTTGGTACAATTTATACAGCTCATTTTCATCCTGGGGTTTATTAGCATGCAATCCGGCCACGAGCTGATAGGTCACATCATCCAGTAAATCTTCTTTAACACGCTCCGGTAATTTTTTGCGGAATATTTCCCGGTCGATCATGGAAAAGAACATACCATTAAGAATATAATCCTCAAATGCTTCATAGGCAATCGGTACGACTCGTTTAACCATTTCAGCCATAGCAGTGGCATAGACCTGAATCTCGTACTGGGCGTGATCATCCATTCGCAATCTCAAAAAATGGAAAGTATTATGTAAGTCATTTTTCCAGTACCACTGCGTATAAAGATTAACCGGAAGGACAGCTCGTGCCAGTTCACGGGCAATCCCAGCTTCGTTTAATTCAGTGTATAATTCATAGCTGCGCTGGGACATTTCCTTAAAATAAGCGACTGTTTTTGCCTTTAATTCCGCTGGTACAACTGCCATCTCACGCCCCTGTTTGTTCCACTTACTCTGAAAATGCACATTTTCCGGCCGGGGGATATAAAAGTCATCTACTGCTTCAGAATAGCGCAGACTGTATTCATTAATGTTGGCGGTACGATGCCGAACCCACTGACGAGCAACAAAAATGGGCATTTTGGCATGAAACTTCAACTCCACCATCTCGAAAGGTGTCGAATGGTGATGGCGCATCAGATAACGGATCAGCGCTCGGTCCCGTGATACTTTGGTTGTCCCTTTACCATAGCTCACCCGGGCAGCCTGCACTATAGCCGCATCACTACCCATGGAATCCACCAGCCGCACAAATCCTTTATCCAAACATTTTACAGCACCATCTGGTAAATTATTACTTCCCATGCAGCCCTCTTTACTTTGTTAAAATATTGTACGTTCTGTCAACTGCTGCTTTGTCTCCGGCGATTAATCCGGGGGATATCAGAGTTGATGTATTGTTGTAAGTAACCGGCTGCCCATTCAGATTAATAAGTTTACCACCGGCCTCATTAATCAGGCAATTGCCGGCACATATATCCCATTCATTTTTCGGTCGCAGGGAAGCAAAGATATCGGCTTTCCCGGCTGCTGTCAATCCTAATTTATAGGCCACACTACCAATTGCCTGCAGTTCTCCGAATACTCCGTCGAATGGTGCCCACAATCCTCTGCGCGTTTCAGATCGACTATTTAAAATTATCATATCAACCGGATTTTCTTTGCTGGCACATCTAACCGGTTTATCATTCAGAAAAGCTCCGGTTCCACGGGTGGCGGAAAATAATTCTTCGGTCACCGGATTGTATAAAACTCCTAACACTGACTGGTCATCTTCAACTAAGGCAATACTTACCACAAAATGCGGTACGCCTTCAATGAATTCTTTGGTACCATCCAGTGGATCAACAACCCAGACCCGCTCTTTTTTCATCCGTTCGGGAGAATCCACTGTTTCCTCTGATAACCATCCGTAATCAGGAAATGCTTCCCCCAGCATGGATTTAAGTAATGAATCAGAAGCATGGTCAGCAGTGGTTACGGGATTATGGTAGCCTTTATCCTTGATTTCATAATCGGCTTCATAATAATTCATAATTGTACTACCAGCTTGCTGGGCTGCGGCAATAGCCAATTTCAGTTCAGGATCCAGATTGGTCATTTTTTCCCTGGTTTAAATAGTTATAAAATTTGAAGTGTAACGAAAATCGACAACATGAGTGTTCAGATCAATTACAATAGCCGGTACACGTTCAAGTCTGAAATTACATATTTTGGCAATTCATTCCATCGGGCTATTTCGGAGGAAATTTTCTACCCATTCAATCTTATTATCCCTCAATTCAAGTAGTAACCTTTTTCATGAATCTGAAAGTATATATCCATTTAATTTACTTAAAAATTAAAGTTTATCTTGTTCGCTCTCAAATACAGTTACAAAGCGCTTGAGAAAATTGAAGAAAAAACTTAATTTTGAGTTCGATGAGGACGCATTGAAGGCGGTTTTTGAAGCATTTTTTTCCAATACTAACAAAAATTTTTTACTTCATAAAAGTTTTTTTCTTTCCTTCTCCCTCCCTCATCACCACCTGCTGGTAATGGTATTATCGACGTCCGGCTTGCTTCAACGGTAACGTTTATCAGGTAATAAATCCAACCAGAGGCGTTATGCTGATATTTAGCATAACATTATTTCATTTGAGTTGCAAAACCCAGGTTCCACTTTGGACGGATTAGGAAAATGAAAAAAGAAATTTATATAAATGAAAGTATGGGAGAGACCCGCATCGCCATACTGGAAGACGATCAATTAGTTGAAGTGTATGTTGAAAAACCCGATCATCAACGGATGGTTGGTAATATCTATTACGGTAAAGTTGAAAACGTTATTCACGGTATGCAGGCTGCATTTGTTGATATTGGTTACGAAATAAACGCCTTTTTACCTTTTTCAGAGATAGAAAACAACGCTTTCCTTTCCGATACTGACGATGATTACGATAATTCAAACAATAGACGCAGTCGCAAAAATAGTGATCGAATAGAAGTGGATTTGCATACCGGACAGGATATATTTGTTCAGATTATCAAAGAACCATTTGCCGGTAAAGGTCCACGTGTTACCACCGAAACCGCACTGCCTGGCCGGCTTTTAGTTCTAGTGCCCAATGCCAATTATATTGGTATCTCAAAAAAAATCTGGGATAAATACGAACGCCGAAGATTAAAGAAAATCGTCACCGGATTAAAAGAGGAAAATTTCGGTATCATTGTTCGTACAGTAGCGGAAGGAAAAAGTGAAGAATTCCTGCGTAACGATTACGACAGTTTGGTCAATAACTGGAATAAGATGCTCAATAAGGCTAATCACAATCACTCACCTTGCCTGGTCTATGAAGATATGGAGACAGCTTC
>DAOWAH010000081.1 GCA_030634675.1 Fidelibacterota bacterium | reverse complement strand
TTTCGATTCAATTCTTTACCGGAATGGGCTATCAGTTTATTGAGAACAATTTTTCAATTAATTACTATTTCAATTTTATCACGATGCTAATGCTTGGCAGCGGAGTGATCTTCGAGCTGCCGGTATTAGTGTTTATCCTGTCCGCCATCGGATTATTAACCCCGGCTTTTTTACGGCATTATCGCCGCTATGCCATCGTAGTCATTCTATTCTTATCAGCGATTATCACTCCACCTGATCCGGTCAGTCTAATAATCATGTCAATTCCTTTATGGGGTTTATATGAATTCAGCATCGGTGTATCCTGGCTAGTCAATAAACGAAAAAATCAATTAAAGGATGCTTCACCAGTAATATAATCTAGATGCGTAAAATTGATATAAACCTGAAAGAAATTACCCGACCTATTCTGGAAGATTTAAAGATATTCCAGAAGGAATTGGAAGAAGCTGTCCATTCGGAAGTTCGTTTGATTAATATAATTGGGAAATATATACTCAGGCACCGCGGTAAACATTTTCGGCCAATCCTGACAATCCTGGTATCACGGATGTGCGGTAAACCTACTTTGAATAGTTATCGTGCCGCAGCTTTGATAGAAATTTTGCATATCGCATCGCTGGTCCATGATGACGTTGTTGATGATGCCACTCTTCGACGCGGGTTTCCTTCGATTAACCGTGTTTGGAAAAATCGTATTTCCATTTTAATGGGTGATTTTCTCTTCAGTAAAGCCCTGATAAATATGATTGGGCTCAAGGATTTTGATGTCCTGGATATTATTTCTCAAACTGCCGAGCAAATGGCCTCCGGTGAAATGATGCAAATACAGAAAACCGCCAGCCGTTCATTTAGCGAACGAAGTTATTTTGACATGATTAACAGAAAGACAGCTTCCTTGATTGCTGCCAGCTGTGAATTAGGTGCACTCACAACATCAAAAAAGCCTGGCGATCGTTTGGCATTTAAGAATTATGGAAACAAGCTGGGAATGGCTTTTCAGATCAAAGATGACCTGTTTGATTTTCTTGGTCAGGAGGAGAATATTGGCAAGAATAAAGGCGCTGATATAAGAAAGAATTTAGTAACCTTACCATTGATTCATTCTTATAGTACACTGCCCAAGTCGGAACGAAAGCAAATTGACCGTTTATTACGGCAGCGAAGAAAATCCAATACTGATCTGGATGAGATTACCGAAATAATTCGAAATGCGGGAGGCTTTGAATATGCCTATCAGAAAATCGATGAATATTCCCATCAAGCGCTGAATGCATTATCACCGTATCCCGATACAATCTATAAAAAATCATTGACCGATCTCGTTTTATTCAACGTTCAGCGTTCGAACTGAGATGAAAACCCCCAGGTCAATCCTGGTATTGAGATTCAGCTCTATCGGTGATATCGTATTGGCGACATCACCATTACGTCACTTGCGGTCTGCATTTCCTGCGGCTCGAATAGATTTTATGACGCTGACCGAATATTCTCCTCTTTTGGAAGGGCATCCGGCCTTAGATCGTCTGTTAAATATTGATCGTTCGGTAGGTTATTGGGGGCTACGGGGAGTCGGTCGGAGGTTGAATTCGAATGGATATGATTTGGTTGTTGACTTGCATAATACTTTGCGGGCAAAAATAATCCGATCGCAAATGAGATCAGTTCCGGCTTTGGTATATCAAAAACCATATTGGCAACGGTTTTTACTTTTTCGATTGAATCGTAACAGTTTTCCACCGGATTATAATATCTTAAAAGCACTTAATGATGTATTGAATCCGATTGACAGAGATATAACCCTCGTTCCGCCAAATGAATTATTTATCTCTGCAATTGAAATTGAGTCTGCCAGAATTTTTTTACACGAAAACAATATCTTGAAGCCCTATGTTTGCATGATCCCCGGGGCAGCCTGGCCCCAGAAACGATGGATGCCCGAATGGTACGCTGAGATTGCCCAAAACATTATCGATACATTTGCACTGGATGTGGTTTTATTAGGAACTTCCCAAGATATTATCTGCGACGAGATCGCCAGATATTGTCCATCCGTCAATAATTTAAAAGGGTTAACTTCGTTACGAAGATCAATGGCAATAATCTCATTAGCGAAAATGGCAGTTGGCAATGATACGGGCTTAATTCATATTGCAGAAGCTCTGGGAGTCAATTCCATAATGATACTTGGTCCCACAGCAGTGGAAACCGGAGCCGGGCATAACCGGTCGGGTTCATCTACGGTAGCCATTAATTTGTCCTGCCGACCATGTTCTCAGAATGGTAAGCGCCCTTGTTATCGGAAAGAACAATATTGCCTGACCCAAATCACACCTGAGATGGTTTTCAAACAGGTCCGGAAAATTTATACTGCCTGATGAATTTTACCTGGAAGATAATATATAACACGCTGATACTGCCTATACTGGTCTTATTGGTATATATTGCCGCTTTGTTTAATCCTAAACTCCGTGAAGGAATACGCGGACGCCACAAGACGTTTGAACGATTACGTAATTATTTTAAAGATGTTAATCATGATCAGTTGACATACTGGTTTCATGCTGCATCACATGGTGAATATGAACAGGTTAAACCAGTTATTAGAGGTTTGAAGGAAATCTTGCCTGAAAGTAAAATGGTAGTGAGTTTCTTCTCACCATCCGGATTTCGGAATGTGGACGACAAAAATATTGATTGCAAAATATATTTACCGGTGGATTTTCCTTGGTTAGTGAATAAAGCATTACGCATCATCCAACCTAAAAAAATTATTTTTGCCGCCTATGATGTCTGGCCGAACATGATCTGGCAAGCACATCGCCAGGGAATCCACATTAATATATTTTCAGCCCGATTTGCAAAAGGTACCACCAAACTATATCCAATAATAAGAAGTCTGTATCAAAATGTATATACGTGTTTTAGCACCATATACACTATTACAGAGAAAGATAATAGTCGTTTACAGAAAATACTTACCAATAGAAAGAAACCCCTGGTTCGAGTATTAGGTAATCCACGATATGATCAAGTAAAGACTAACGCTGACCAATTTACTAAAGAACGTACAGAATCGGTTCTCAACCGTGATCAAAGATTGGTTATTGGTAGTGTTTGGCCGGAAGATGAAAATATTATATTTGATCCGATTGTTAAATTATTAGAAGAATTCAAAGATCTTTCCATATTGTGGGTGCCGCACGAGCCGAGCGGTCGATATATTACTCATTCTATTGATGCGTTCAATCAGCATGGTTATAGTACTACTACTTATGCTAGTTGCGATGGTGATATCAACAATGGCACGCGAGTGATCGTCGTTGATATTGTGGGTACCTTGGCGAATCTTTACTGGCAGGGGCAAATTGCCTATGTTGGCGGTGGTTTTTCAACCGGGGTTCATAATGTAATGGAGCCGGCTATCGCACGATTGCCGGTGTTATTTGGACCTAAATACAATAATTCTCAAGAAGCCGAACAGTTAATCGAAAATAATGGCGGGTTTTCCATCAAGGATAATGAATCAGCCTATAACATTTTCCACAAATTACTTACCGATCGGAATGTTTTTCTTAAAGCCAGTTTCTCAGCTACCGATGTAATTCATCGCAATTTAGGATCCGCTACCAGAGTTGTACGCGGAATAATACGTGATTGAACAACTCAAGTTTACTCTGGTCTTCCCAAAATTTTCTGATGAACCGATTATGGCAACATTTAAACCCGGTCTTAATATCATCTATGGCGAAAGTGGGATTGGCAAATCAGATTTAGTCCGCCAGTTAATCAATTTACCTGCATATAGTGAAAACAATTATACCCTGATTTCCAAAGGAGTACCAGTACCGTATCAGGTGATCTTCCAAAATCCTGATAATCAAATTATTTGTTCTACCATTACCCGCGAATTGGCTTTCTCAATCGAATGCAACAATGATGATCAGAACAAAATCATTGAGTGTTATGAACAGGCAAAAGCACTTCTTCCGGCAACGATCAATTTGGATCGCCATCCGGCCACGCTCAGTGGCGGTGAGAAGGAAATCCTTAATATGGTGACTACCATTTCCGTTCATCCGCAGACATTATTGATTGATGACGGCTTATCCTTTTTATCAAATAGATACAAATCTCAAATTATCAATGAACTGCATAATTTAATTAAGGAATATGGTACAACCGTATTATGGTTCACATCCGAAATTGAGGATTGCCGATTTGGTGATCATATCTGGGAATTAAGCTTATCTGAATTGAAACAGGTCGAAAGCCTGAGAACCGTGGCCTATCCTTCCCGACCAATCCAACCGGGAAAGATGTCATTGGTCATTTCCGACTTGGATTTCAATTATGATAAAGACGGATCCTTATTCAGGAATTTCAATCACAAAGTGGAATCCTGTCGATCATTTGGAATTGAGGGGTCAAATGGTAGCGGGAAAACGACTCTGGCCAAGCTTATTCTAGGTATATCGACTATGTCAAAAGGGAAGATATTGTTGAAATTTGCCGATCAGAAAGATAATCCATCCCTTGGATTCCTCGATCAATTTCCCGAACGGATGCTGGGTTCAGGCACGCTTGATATTTTTGCTGCCGAATTGATCGAGCATGGAATATTGACCGAAAGTCGCTTTCGGCAGTGCCAGCGCCGAATGACGGATTATCAGATATTTTGGGATTTTCTGGGGAACAAAAGTTTCCATACAATTTCCTGGTCTACTCTCAGATTCACCCTGGTTTTCCTGCTTACCCATTGCCAATATGATATCCTGATACTAGATGAACCCACTTTCGGGCTTGGCCGGGAACAGCGTTTGCGGATGATCAAGTATATATTTGATTATTTATACCGTAACCATCTGATTTTAATATCGCATGATCATGAATTAATAAACTGTTTATGTGATCATTCCATAAATTTAAATAATTTGTCGGTTCCAAAAGTAAAAGAGGTTGTAATTGACCAGGCAGTATGAAAAAACGCGGATAACTGCGACGCGTGTTGCGATGAAGCAATTTCAAAGTTGGGAAGCCGGAGGCGATGACGGAGAGTTAATTGGAACCGTGTGTTCACCCATAGGGCTCCATATTAAAATCCCTTAAGCAGTAGGATGGCGATAGTAAGCAAATTATTTAATGCCCTGAGCCGCACCAGGGCAAATCTGACAACGGCAGTTTCAGCCGTTCTGAATAAGCGCATTTCAGCCGAATCAATCGAGGAATTGGAAGAAGTGCTGTTAACTGCTGATATTGGAGTTCAGACTGTCGAGACGCTAACAGCCACCCTGCAGAGAAATTCACTCCGTGATTTTTTAGCAACTGTTAAAGAAACATTGATAAATATCCTGCCGGAGGAAAAAGATGCCCTCCAATTACCAGCAGGACCAACAGTACTAATGGTAGTGGGAGTCAATGGTACCGGAAAAACCACCAGTGTCGCTAAACTGGCAGCCTATTATAACCGACTTGGGAGAAAAGTACTGCTCATCGGTGCTGATACCTACCGGGCAGGAGCCGTGGAACAATTAAAAATCTGGAGCAACCGTCTGGGGATCAGATTAGTATGCAATGAGCTGTCAGCCGATCCTTCCTCGGTATTATTCGATGGCTTAACCTCGGCCCAAGCTGCTGGTTCCGATCTCGTAATTGTTGATACCGCCGGCAGGTTACATACTTATGATAATTTAATGGCCGAACTGAATAAATTGTATGCTGTTGTCAGTAAACGTTTTGACAGTTTTCATCTGCGGTCGTTAATTACAATCGACGCAACTCTGGGCCAGAATTCCCTACAGCAAGCCAAAACATTTGCAGTGCGAGTCAGGTTGGATGGAGCGATTATTACCAAATTGGACGGCACCGCAAAAGGCGGTATAGTTTTTCCCTTATACCAGGAATTGAAGCTTCCGACAATTTTTATTGCTGTTGGTGAACAATTGGATGATTTGTATCGGTTTGATTCCCGTGAATATGTTGAGTCTCTGTTTGATAGCACGACAAATTGAAAATATTTTAATTCGCTAATACTTTGTAATATGATCTTTTCCCATGAATGCCAAGTGTAAAAATATTAACTTGATCAGCCTGGGTTGTGCCAAGAACCTGGTTGATTCAGAAATCATTCTGGGGGCTATTAAACACACAGATCTGACTATTGTCAAAGACCCGGAAGAAGCAGATACGATTATTATCAATACCTGCGGATTTTTAGATCAGGCGCGGGAAGAATCGATCGAGACGATTTTACAGGCGGCGGAATTAAAACAGAGCGGCAAACTGAACCAACTGATAGTCATGGGTTGTTTATCCGAGCGTTATCCGGAGGAGTTAACTGTAGAATTACCGGAGGTCGATCGTTTTTTTGGTACTAATGACCATTGTCGTATCATTTCTTTTCTGACGGGGAAACCATTCTCCAAAGATGATCCCCTGTATTTACGTTCTTTATTAACCCCTCGGCATTACGCATTTCTGAAGATAGCCGAAGGCTGTGATAACGGTTGTTCATTTTGCAGCGTTCCTATCATGCGTGGTCTGCAGACAAGTCGCTCGATTCCGGCTATTATGGCTGAAGCAGAGCGCTTGGTTGCACGGGGTGTGAAAGAATTATTGGTCATCGCCCAGGATACTACATCCTACGGTTGGGATTTGGTGCCCAAAATATACCTGCATAATCTAATCAGTGAATTGAATACACTCGGGGACAGTCTGGAATGGATTCGGATTCATTATGCTCACCCTGCCCATTTATCGCAGAAGATTATTGAAGCTATGGCCGTTTCAAATAAAGTTTGCCGCTATCTCGATCTTCCGGTTCAACATGCTGTGGATCGAATCCTGGCCTCAATGCGGCGTGGTTTGGGTGTAGACGGAATTCGTGATCGCATCAAGCGTCTGCGTTTGGCAATTCCAGGGATCAGCCTGCGTACAACGTTGATCGTAGGCTATCCCGGGGAAACTGATGATGATTTCAAGCGTCTCTATGATTTTGTAGAAGAAATTGAGTTTGATCGACTAGGAGTATTTAATTATTCCGAAGAAGATGGCACGATTGCTGCCGATTTGCCAG
>DAOWAH010000205.1 GCA_030634675.1 Fidelibacterota bacterium | reverse complement strand
CGTGAAAATTTCTGTGAGCGTTTTGGTATTTTCGGGGAAACCCGGGATGGTACGAATTGTGAGTTTATGGCCGTTACCGAGAAATATTTGCGTCCTAAACCCAACTGGATGGATTTTACCGAAGCAGCAGCCTTTCCGCTGGTAGCCATGACGGCTTACACTATGTTGATAAAGCGCGCGGAATTGCGTTCGGATGAAACAGTCTTAGTCTGGGGAGCCGGTTCCGGGATCGGGCATATGGCAATCCAAATTGCCAAGTGGAGAGGTTGCTTTGTGATTGCAACCGCCGGAAATGATTCGAAGCTGGAGCAAGCACGCACTCTGGGCGCCGATCTGGTTATCAATCATTATCGTGAAAATGTGGCAGAAATTGTTAAACCAGTGGTGGGCAAACAAGGCGTAGACGTCGTGTTTGAACATGTTGGGAAAGCGACCTGGGATAGCAGTACCAAATTGCTCGCTAAAGGTGGTCGTATCGTAACCTGTGGTGCGACAACCGGTGCACAGGTTAATATTGATTTACGGCATATATTTTATAAACAGCAATCAATTATCGGCTCTACCATGGGTGACGTGGCTGGATTTGATGAAGTACTGCGCCTGGTTGCTGAAAAACAACTCAAGGTGACAGTTGATTGTATTTTCTCCCTGGCTGAAATCAGAGCTGCCCAGACTTATCTGGAACAAGGGGAACAATTTGGTAAAGTCGTATTAAAAATATAACGCAATCACTGACAAGTAATTGAATCATCAACACGGAAACAGCTAAATTACCTTACTGTACTTATGCAAAAAATATTGATAATTATCACCCTTTTCTCGGCCTTGAATGCCGAAGCTTTGTGGACTGAAAACGGACTTGGCTTTAATTCCGGCATGCACGGTAGCGGGATGCATTGGTATTACGGTTATTTTAATAGTGAATCATACGGTTGGTCATTTGAAGCGCGTCTGTATGATCTAAAAGGTGAAAATGAACTACCTTCTTATGACCCGCGCTATGGAACAGTGACTACCACTGGCGGCATCAGTCTGGTAATGATTACGGGTGAGGCGGGATTTATGTTTTTTCCGTTTGCCGGTAAAATTGCTAATAACTTTTCTCCATTCGTAAATATTCAACTGGGACCAAATTTTATCTTTGACGCTCCTGAGCAAGGCGGTTTTCTAGAACGCTGGAAACAGGCACAGACGTATACGGCATTAGCCGGATATGTTGGACTGGGCGCATCATTTTACATTTCCTACAAAACTGTTGTTAGCGTAAGTGCAGGTTATGATTTTTTGATGCTTCCAAAAAAAATCGATGGAAGCGACGATTATAGCGGGCTTCTAATTAAATTTACGTTTAGCCGACGAAAATAATGGGTGATCGCCATTATTTTATAGTGAACCCCGCTGCGGTTCAAGGGAACCGTTTTGCGCTTGATAAAACTGAAACACACCACTTGCAAAAAGTACTGCGAATGCAGATCGGTACCGAACTTTGGCTAATTGATGGTTGCGGCACTACCTATCAGGCCCGATTGTCAAATTCTGTTAACGGGTTGGCAGAAGGAGATATACTGGCTGTATATCCAGATGCCGGCGAATCTGTCCTTAAGATACATTTAGCGCTTGGTTTAATCAAACGTGATAATCTGGAGTTTGCGGTGGAAAAGGCCGTGGAATTAGGTGCTGCTTCAATTACGCCGTTATTATTAAATCGTTCGATCAAACGTGAGTTGAGAATTGAGCGAACAGAAAAAATTATTATTAAGGCTACCAAGCAATCTGGCAGAAGTCGATTTGCCAAGCTTTTGAATCCGATTTCGCTGACGGCCTGGCTCAAACGATGTACGGGACATTCAATACTGGTGTGTCATTCTTCCGGTACGGAAACAATCAGTGACTGGTATCGCAGCCAAGCCCGGCCGCAAGCTCCAATTTCCGTATTAATTGGACCGGAAGGTGACTTTTCCGAAGATGAGCTGGACCGTTTACAGCGATCCGGCGGTAAATTTGTTACACTCGGGAATCGGCGCCTGCGGTCTGAAACGGCCGCCATTGCAGCCCTGTCAGTTTTGAATGATTGCGCAAATATGAAAGGAATTGGTCATGAGTGACTGTTTATTTTGTAAAATTCGTGACCGGGAAATACCAGGTGACATCATATTTGAAAATGAAAATGTTCTGGCTTTCAATGATATAAACCCGCAAGCCCCGCTCCATGTGTTGATTATACCTAAGGAGCATATTGCCACTACCAATGATATCGATGCCAGTAATATCCATTTAATAGGAGAAATGTATCTGGCAGCCAAGGCGTTAGCAGCAAAGAATGGAGTCGATAAGAACGGCTACCGAACAGTTATTAATTGCAATAAATTTGGTGGCCAGGAAGTATACCATTTGCATCTGCACCTGATTGGCGGCCGGCAGATGCACTGGCCCCCCGGTTAGGAAGTAGATTCAACCGACAGGAAAATTTCTAACGAGTAACAGTAAAATAGGGATCAGTTTATTTTTAAACTCAACGTATGTACATATCCGAATTAAAAATTCAGGGCTTTAAGTCTTTTGTAAAGAAAACCTCCTTGCGTTTTGGGGAGGGCATCACAGCCGTTGTTGGACCGAATGGTTGCGGCAAGACTAATATTGTTGATGCTATCCGTTGGGTGCTTGGTGAGCAGAAATCCAGCGTTCTGCGCGGAGGAAAATTAGAAGATGTGATCTTTAATGGCGCCGAAGGTTTGAAACCGCTGGGCATGTGTGAAGTATCGTTGACAGTTCATAATAATAAGGGTAAGCTGCCGATCGAATACAATGATGTGGAAATTTCACGACGGGCTTACCGCGATGGTGAAAGCGAATATTTCATTAATCGAACCCCTTGCCGCTTAAAAGATATTCATGACTTATTCATAGATACGGGGATGGGAGCGGACGCCTATTCCGTGATTGAGCTAAGCATGATTGAAAGTATCCTTTCCGAAACACGGGATGATCGAAAGCGGATGTTCGAAGAAGCAGCCGGAATTAACAAATATAAACTGGAGCGCCGTTCTGCATTTCGCAAGTTTGATGTTGTACGACTGGATCTGGAACGAATCAACGATATTATCGGTGAAGTTGAAAGCAAAGTACATGGCTTGGCTCTGCAGTTGAAAAGGTTTAAGCGGCATGCCAAACTGGTGGATAAACTGCAAGACAAGGAGCTGGCATTAGCTTTTCTGCGTGTTAATTCTTACCTCGAACAAACTCAGCCTCTGGAATCCCGTATTAAAGAATTGATGCACTTGCGGGAATCCAATATCAGCCGTGAAAGCAAAAAAGACGATGAACTGAACCGACTTAAAGTGATTTTTCGCAGTCAGCGCGAAGAGGTTGATCAGATTCAAGCTCGTCTATCAGAAATTGAAGGCGAACGCGAAGAAACTGCCAATACTATTCTGCTGGGTTCGGAACAAAAACGTAATTCAGAAATGAATGTGGAGCGTTTGAAAACTGAGTCTGCCAATATTAGTACTAAACAGAAACAATTGCAGGAGGCAATTAGCGAACATGAAGCAGAAGTCGGAAAATTGGATCCTGCTATTGAACAACAACTTGAGTTATACAAACAGCGGAAACAGGATTTTGAAGATGCTGAAAAAACATACCAGGAAGTACGTCAGCAAGTTGAGAATCAACAGGCTGAACGCTGGCAGCAGCAGCAGAAAATCACTGAAAACCAATCACTATTGAAACGAACCGAACAATTATTAGAAGATAATCGTAATCGTGTTGCCAAATTGGAAGATCATCAAAAACAGCTTGACCGTCAGCAATCCGATGAAGCAACTGAACAAAAAACATTAGAAAAGCAAAAAGGAGAATTGGTATCTACATTAAGTAATATAAAATTGTCCATTAAGCAGGATGAGAGTCTACTAACCCGGTTGACTGCTCAGCAACAGGAGTTATCGAACAGCCAGCTAGTCGATAGGAGTCGCCTGATCACACTCGAGTCGCAAATTAAATTTTATCAGGAGTTGGTTGAAAAGAATGAAGGTTATCCTGATGGGGTTCGTTACGTTAT
>DAOWAH010000338.1 GCA_030634675.1 Fidelibacterota bacterium | reverse complement strand
CATCCGGTGTTTATTCAAAGGCTTTTTACAAATTTATCTTTGATCGAGACGGAAATTAGTAATGATTTATTTTAAAGCTTATAGTCAATCTAAATTTAAAACATTTCTAATATCAATCTTTTTTCTCCTGTTTGTTTTTTCCTGTAACGACATCAAAGAAGATGATGAAAAGAGACCATTAGACAATAGTCGAGCAGGCAATACTCAGGCTACCGAAACCATGAAAACAGGACACTTCCAATCAGGTCTTCATGACAGCAAATCCAACGGATATGTAACGGACCAGATAATAGTTAAATTTATAAACGGGACAGACCCAAAGACCATATCGGTTATTCAAAAGGAATTGCGTCTTGAAATCCTGCGCACCTTTTCCAGCCCCAATCTTTTCCTGATGAAAATAACCGACAATACACCGGTAAAAGATATTCAAAAATCATTAAACAAATATAAAGAGGTAAAATACTCCGAGCCTAATTACAAAATGTCCATTGATAACTGAAAAGGAAGAAAACATGAAAAAATCTATTGTTTTAAGCCTGATGCTCATCCTCGCCTTTTCCACTTTACTCTCGGCAGACAGCGTATCTACACTGAATGCCGGCAACTTAACCGTCCAGGGTGATTATGTGCCCGGAGAGCTTCTGGTTAAATACAAAACACAGTCCCGCACTTCGGCTTCCAGTTTTTATAAAACCAACTGGAATATCTCAACCATTCGGACATTTAAGTCAATCGGGTGTCAACAGGTGAAACTGCCTCAGGGAATGACTGTTGAGCAGGCAATAGACATGTACCGAAACGATCCCGACGTTGAATATGCTGAACCAAATTACATCTACCATGCGACGCTGACTCCCAATGACACAAGTTTTAATGAGCTGTGGGGTCTTCATAATACTGATCAGGTTGTAAATGGGACAGGCGGAACTTCTGATGCCGATATTGATGCAACCGAAGCATGGGATATGGTTACAGGCAATGATACGGTAATTATCGCGGTGGTTGATTCGGGTGTAAAATATGATCATGAGGATCTTATCGGTAATATCTGGAGCAATGCAGGCGAAATTCCCGGCAACGGTGTGGATGATGATGGCAACGGGCGTATCGATGATATCAGGGGATGGGACTTTGTGGATAACGACAATGATCCCATGGACTATAATAACCATGGCACCCATGTGGCAGGCACCATTGCAGCTGTGGGAAATAACAACCTCGGCGTAACAGGGGTGTGCTGGACGGCAAAAATCATGCCTATACGCGGTTTGGATGCAGCCGGTTCCGGGCTTACTTCCAATTTGATATTGGCAATCCAATATGCAAACGACAATGGAGCCCATGTCATCAACAACAGCTGGGGAGGCGGGGGCCCAAGCGCGGCACTGGAGGCCGCCATTAATGCATCATCTGCGGTGGTTATTTGTGCAGCAGGAAATTCAGACATTAATAATGACACAACACCCCATTATCCTTCCAGCTATACAAGCACCAATATCATTTCCGTTGCTGCAACCGATCAAAATGATAACAGGGCGTCATTTTCCAACTATGGGGTAACTTCCGTGGATGTGGCTGCGCCTGGAGTTAATATTTACAGCACGATTACTACAAGGCACGATGTATTCAGTGACAATTTCAGTGCTGGTCTCGGGAACTGGACCACCGGTGGGATAAATAATACCTGGGCTATAGTAAGCAATTATTTGGACGAAAGCCCCGGAGGTGATTATGTGATCAATACCAACTCCTCGATAGAGACTACTAATCCAATCAGCCTGGCAGGTGAAATCGGAATCAAGCTTGAATTTCTATTACAGGGTGAATCTGAGGATGGTTGGGACTTTCTTTTTATTGATACATCTCCCGATGGATCGACATGGACCAATCACAGTCAACTGTCAGGCGACACCGGGGGGCAATGGTTTCCCATGGATTACGACATAAACTCTCTTGTCGGAGGTAATGTTTATATCCGTTTCCGTTTTACCAGTGACGGCACTATCAATGAAGATGGCTGGCATATTGACGATGTTAGGATCACCGCCTATACACCGGGTACCCATAACAGTTATGATCATTTTCAAGGAACCTCCATGGCCTCACCAGTTGTTGCCGGGATTGCCGGACTGCTTAAAGCCAGCAATCCAGCATTAACCAATATCCAGATAAAATCTTTAATAGAAAATAATGTGGACACTTTGGGATCACTATCCGGCCTGGTGGCGACAGGTGGCAGGGTAAATGTCAACAATATTTTTCCAGCAGTACCATTGGATCTGACTGCAGCTGTCTTTTCCGCAACAAGGATAGATTTGAGCTGGACCGATAACAGTTCAAATGAAGACGGATTTAGAATAGAAAGGAAAACAGGCGCCGGGGGAACCTGGGCAGAAATTGCTACAGTTGGAGCAAACACAACATCATACAAT
>DAOWAH010000435.1 GCA_030634675.1 Fidelibacterota bacterium | reverse complement strand
GTAATGATGTGGCAATGATAACTTACTGAAGATTAATAATAAGTACTTATCAGAAAAATTAATAACCCCAAGCCAAAGTTGGAAGCAATTTTGTCTGGTTTGGTAAAATAGACACCAAGTCAACCTTTAGTGTGATCCAGCTCAAATTATCTAATCATTTAAAAATTCTGGCCGATAGTATTTCCACTTGCCTGTAGTGTTTGAAACCATCTAAACTAATCAATATGAAGAATCAAAAACCGATCTTAATTGCCGGTTCAATTGCCCTTGATACTATTGAAACTGCTGCCGGACGGCGGGAGGATATTATCGGTGGATCCACAACTTATGCCATGATTGCCGCCGGTCAGAGTGCTGCTGTGCACATTGTCGGTGTAATAGGTACGGATTTTCCCTCCCAAGGTCATGACTTCTATGCCCGTTTTGCCAGTGATCTGACCGATTTGGTCATTGCGGACGGCTCAACTTTCCGCTGGGGTGGACGCTATCATGCCAATGGGGAAGAACGAACTACCCTGTTTACCGAACTGGGGGTATTCGGCAATTTTACTCCCCGTTTGTCCAAGATCAATCGGAACGTGCCATTAGTGTTTTTGGCCAATATCCATCCCCAGCTACAGTTATCGGTAATTGAGCAGAGCCATCCGAGAGCTTTGATTGTTACGGATACAATGAATCTGTGGATTGATACCACTCCTACTGAATTAGCGCAGGTACTCAGGCGTACTAAAGTACTATTAATCAATGAGACCGAAGCGCAATCTCTGGGGGAAACCAGTGATCTTGATAAAGCAGCCCGAGCACTACAAGCCCTGGGACCGGAAACGGTAGTAATCAAACAGGGTAGCCTGGGAGCAGTGCTTTACGATGGCAATAATCGTGTGGGAATTGGTGTTTTTCCGGTTGAAGCAGTTATTGATCCAACCGGCGCAGGTGATACATTCGGTGGCGGTTTTATGGCCGCATTGGCTCATAACAATAATTATCAGGAAGCTTTGGTAAACGGGTCCGCATTGGCCTCCTTTTGTGTGGAAGGTTTTGGAGTAGAAACGCTGGTGCAAGCGCAGCAAGATGATATCGAGCATCGTAAGGAGTTTTTACGGCGAACGGTTAGTTCTTGATATGGAAATTGACTACCCCTAATTTCGAAAGTTAAATCGGAAACGATACTATAAATTCAGCAATCAGGGAAAATAAAAATGTCTAAAAAATTATTTTTGTCGATAGTGACAGTTGCCTTACTTGGAATTGCATTTTTCGGTTGTTCAAGTGAAGAATACACCACAGCCAAGCTGGCGCTTCAGCAGAAAGAGTGGGATCGTGCCGAAGAATTTTTAGCCAAGGCCATGGCGGTCGAAACGGACAATCCGGAAATTCCTTACCAGTTAGGTGAGCAGATTTATGCCCGCAATAAAGACTGGGTGAAAATGAATGAAATGTTTGAAAAGGCTCTGTCATTGGACCCGGAGCGATCTATTTTAATGGGACCGACCGTTCGTGAATATGTCGATAATTCACGTGATAAATACTGGGTACCAGCCTATAATGAAGCGGTTAATTTGTTTCAAAAAGCTGGTAGCACTGTTGATAGTACAGAGCGGTTAGCAGCGCTTGAAGAAACTTTGGCCTTGTTTATAATAGCCGCTTCAATTAATCCTGGAGAAGCTCAAAACCACGCCAGTATGGCTAAAT
>DAOWAH010000101.1 GCA_030634675.1 Fidelibacterota bacterium | reverse complement strand
TGGTCTGCTGATCCAGGAAATTCGGGTCGGTACTACGATAGATCACATAACCTTCGAAATCATAGGCGTCGGCAATCGGGTCCCAGGAGGATTCGGCGATATCATCCCAGTACAGAGTAACTTTACGATCACCTGGTACGGCCGTGACAATCGGTTTTTCCGGCGGCTTGGCAAATTGATAATTACTTTTATAAATATCCTGGGCGGTTATGGCATTCAGGGTAAGATCGGCATAATTCTGGCCGATTAGCAGGGCAATGGAAAAGCGTTGGGATTCTTTAGATTTTAATTCGAACGTGCCCGATCCGTACAGGAAAATATTGTCACCTGGCGTGTCGGCATTCAAACTGTCGAATCTCCCCGGTGTCAAGTAATTAATATAGATAAAGTGATCATTTGATATCACGTTATTCTGACCAAAAGTTGGAGCAGCGAAACTAGTGAGACCGATCATATCTGATTCATCCAAGTCGGTCCATTCAAAATTGGGCTCACCTGGTTTACGGATATCAAACGGGTCACCAGCGGTGGGCAGACCATCATCCTCCCCTTCATCACCAGTATTAGGCAGACCATCGATACCCACATCATCTTTTTCCGGATCCCAGTCGCCATCATCGTCGATTCCATTTTCACGACTTTCATCGATTAATCCATCGCCATCATTATCGATTCCATCGTGGGAATTACCGGGACTTTCCAGGAATTTATAGCCAAAATAACCCGGATAGCGGCCGACTACATCACTTAAACCATCCGCGTCCCAGGCATAGACCATATTTATTTCACGGTCGAAAAACGACAGATCATCCTGATAATTACTCGGACCCCCGATGTGGGGATCGCCCCACATGCCAAAGGTTACTTTATGCAAATCCTTATCACTCTTATTGGTCACTTTATAAACCAAGAAGATAATATCCTCCGCCAAGGGATTAGCCCACTGGTAATAGCGACATTCGACCTCGATTCCCAAGCCCTTGCGGGAGGAATCATCGATGAACGGGTAGTATTCAAATTCCTGGTTATTTCGATCGTCGACCACACAGAGTACTTCAAGATCCGCATTGGTTGATCCCTGTCGTAAAGCTCCAGGCCAGACATAGGTCTTGAGGTTTTCGTTGTACCAGCCAGCGGGCCAGCCGTCAGGGCGGCCATCTCCATCCTGGTCGCGATCATTTGAATTAGGCATCCGGTCACTGGCAGGATCGGCATAGGGGACGGTGAAATCATCGTTCCAGGCCAGTGGATCGAAGCCCCAGCGATCCTTCCCATCAGGTGACACCTCACCATCAAGAGAAACCAGTCCATCGGTTATCACCCACGCGCCGTAGAGTGTATCGCCTTCGGCATTCTTGATCGGATTTCCGGCGTCGTCCCGCTTCATGTAAACATCGCGGTGACTGCCTTTGGGTACTTCAATTTCAGCCACAATCAATGGACCGAATTCATACCCATATCCAAGCTTTTCCCAAATAATATCGGTGGTTCGGTTACCAGGACTCGAAATCGAACCGTAATTCCAGATTTCAGTTGTTATCTTGTTGCCATTCATGATCGTCTTTTGACGGCGGACTAACTGGGGATCGGAAGCCAGTTTCTTGGCCATGGAATGGTAAACTTCCTCCTGCCAGAAATAATAATCATTGAAATCCCGTTGGCTCCAATTTTCCTGAGGGCCGTTCAGATACCATGATACGAGACGACCATGGAAGAATTCCTGAGCGAACAGCCCATTTCCGACCAGCATAATCAATGATAGGATAAATATCCGCTGCAATTTTCTATATCCAGATATGTTCAACATTTTCTGCTCCCTAAAAATCTATCGATAAACCGATTTTCACTGACCGTGGCGCCGTATAATAATGAGGACGGTGATAATACTCCTCCCATGTTTTTACGCCTGCTTCACCATAATGAGGTTCGATTTGTGGTTCCTGAGACGAACGATTGATATAGGTATACCCGGCTCGGCCGGTATCAGTATATATGTATTTTTCATTTCGTTGATCGAAC
The DNA here is from genome assembly GCA_030634675.1 of Fidelibacterota bacterium. The sequence goes on along the minus strand of DAOWAH010000101.1, from coordinate 4,365 downwards.
AGATTATACACTTTGGCATATACGACATAATGGAGCGAACCGATTCTGAATGTTTTATGAATCCGCATATCCACATTTTTCTGGATCGGCTTGCGGCTGGAATTGGGATAGGCATTATAATTTGCTTTATAAATAACCGGCGTATATGGCCAGCCACCGGCAATCTTACCGATGAATGTTATTCCCCAACTGTTCGGCTTGCTGATCATCAGGGTCCCGTTAATAATATGACTTTGATCAAAACTTAACGGAACGATCAGTTTTTCCTCTTCCTCCCCCGTCAGAACGCTGAACAGGAAGGCATCGGACTGAACACTGTTACCCTCGGCTTTCTGATAAGAATAGTCCAGCCACAGGGAAAGTTTTGAAGCTGGGTCATACAGTTTGGTTAAGCTGATAGTCAAACCCTGCACGGAACCATAATCCTTATTCAGATAGATGCTATAATCATACGGACCATAATTCGGTGACTCATACCTGATCGTCTGCAGGGCTAGATATTCACGTGTGTCTTTATAGAATACACTCGCTTCAATCCCTATATAGCGTCCAAACTGCTGTTGTAAACCAAATTCATAGAGCGTCGATTTTTCCGGCTTAAGGTTGGCATAGCCGATTTCGGGATCATTACTGGCACCAAAAATATCAGCTGTGTATAACCTTTTCAAAGTGGGCATCTGATAAAAATGACCATATGAAAAATGCAGTATACCAGCATCGGTTATTGGAAATGAAATTCCCAGGCGTGGAGACAACATCAGTTTGCTTTCAGCCGTTATCATTTCCGGCACATCATCGATCAATTCACCCTCAGGCTTCAGCAAATTGACTATATAATCATCATTAGGTTCAAACCAGTCGTATCGGACGCCAGCATTTACAATCATATTATCATATTCAATCTTGTCCTGGATATAGACAGAATAAAATTTGGCTGTCTTTTGATAAAGATCGTGGGTCGGGCTGTTATTAACCGGCAGTATTATCGGTATCGGATATTGTACGCCATCATATAAAATATCAAAACTGCGTTCTTTTAAAGAATCGATCCGGGTGCTGACCCCCAGTTTGATTTCATGTTTAGTGTTGATCTGGTGGGTGTAATCAAATCTGAATCCGGTGGAATAGGATTGCTGGTAATTATGATGCCGATCGGTCCCGCCAAAAAAGAAGGTATCCGAATCCGGTGCCCCGATAATGCGATTGGAAGGCACATATTTGAAATCCTGTAAAATATAGAATCGGCCGAAACCCGGTTGATCGATATAATAAGCATAACTGGTATTGTCCATATAATCATCAAACGGGGCAGCTTTATCTAGATCAATCGGTTCAAATTGATAGCGTTTATAATCAGTAGTACTGTAGAACACGCTGGCCTGGTAAAATGACTTGTTATTTAATGAGTGATTGATTCTCAGAGAATAATTATTGTTATGTGATTGATAATCCGAAGTACCATCGGGATTATAGCGGTAATCATGACTGCCGGAGGTACTGTAACTCTTGTAATCACGACCTTGATGCATTGCTTGAAGTGAAACCTTAATCCGCGGGGTAATACGATAAGTTAACTTACCCAGTAAATTAAGTTTTTTACTGCTGTTCAATGATATGTACTTATCATCACCGCCGAGTTCGATATACCAGTCATCCGATTCGAAGTTAGCCGAGTCGGTTGGTAAATGTTCCCGTTTTCCATACAGATATCCTTCATAATCACTGTAGCGGCCACTGATATTAAAAGTCAAATTACCAATGCGACTGAGTAGGGGAACGGGGCCATTCAAAGCACCTTCATAAATCATATTGGCCAATGGATTTACATCGTCGATATTCATGTACAAGTCGGTATCATTGGTGATATAATCCCCGGTGTTTATTGACAGACTACCGTGGTAATCCCTGCCTCCATCCTTAGTCTGAATATTGACAATACCACTCATGGCATTGCCATACTCAGCATTGAAAGCACCACTGACCACCTTCATTTCTTCCAGTGCTTTGTTCGATATATTAATCGCCAGGGAGTTGGTCGTAAATGGATTTGAAACTAATATACCATCAATATAATAACCGACCTCATTCGAACGGCCGCCACGAATGTGAAGAGCACCATCGGCACCGGTATTTACACCAGCTTGGGTGGTTAAAACTCCAATAAATGATTCCACCGGCATTTCCATGATTTCTTCCGATGTGGTAATTTTCTGCGAGGCAGTCAAATCCTTTCGAACCAGTTTTCTTTCAGCGGTAACAGTGACTTCCTGCCCTTCGATAACTTGGGTTGCCAACTGGAAATTCTGGCGGGTAGTTTGGTCGATATTAACGCGTAAATTTTCAACACGCACTGGTGTATAGCCAATGTAGGACGCTTTAATGGTGTAGAAACCGGGAGGTACATTTAATATGACATACTCACCATTGAGATCGGTAGCTGATCCAGCTGAAGTACCTTCGACAATCACATTAACACCCGGCAAAGGATTATTGCTTTCCCTATCGATGATCCTGCCAGCGATTTTCCCACCAGTCCCCGCAAATATATACATAGTAGGTAGGAAACTTATTGCTAATATTATTATTCTATTTTTCAGCATATTAAACCTGTCTCCAGTTTTCCTTATTTATTTTATACGTTTTTACCAGCGAATTCAACTTAGACGAATTTCAACGAATCATTCAATATCAACGAATTTAAATATATTTGTCCTATAATGGTTATTTATTAGCAACTCATTTTAGTCAATGCCAGGCAGATTTTTAATCCTTTGCTTGACAATCCGGCAAGATATTCTATAATATTCTACACTTAATATTTTACTCATCAGTTAACTGGAGGTAATATGAAGAAAACAGTTATCATTTTTACTTGTCTAACCGCTTATGTTTTTGCGGGTGGATTTGTTCAAACCGGTGTTGCACCGGGATTTATTGTTGGCGGCGATACTCTCTTCGGTGGTGTCCCTTATGATGCCGGACGTGGTATTTCAAGTGGTACCGATATCGACCAGGATTCCAAGCAGGAAATCTTGATTACCAGCTATGATAACGGGGGCCGGATCACCTGTTTTGAAGAATCAGGGACTGATACATTCGCCTATGTTTGGGCTTCACCAAATATATTGGATTCAGATGGTTCATCGACTTCTTATCCCCGGGATGTGCATGTCGGTGATCTGGACGGCGATGGAAAACTGGAAATTATTACATCAGTCGGCAGGTATCCCGATGTCAACCCAGGCAACGGTATTTATATCTATGAATGGGATGGTTCCACCGACGATGGTTACGGAACCCAGGCTGACTTGATTGTAAACCTGCATGCCGCCTTAAATGACTCGCTGCATGAATCGCGTGTAGAAGGTTTTTCAGTCGGTGACATTGATGGTGATGGCAAAGACGAAATTCTCCTGGCCAGCAACGGTGGGTCAAACCCCATCTATGGTACCGTCGATGGTTCCCCGGCCTATTCCGAAGATCGATTCATTATCCTGGGAGTTACCGGTGATATCGGTGGATTCGGCGCTGCTTTGGTTGAGGAATTTGCCGTATCGCCCCGTGATGTCAATAAAGATGGCGTCCGGGAAAATGCCCTTGGTGGCGGTAGCCCACAGGATATCGTAATGTGCGATACGGACGGTGATGGATTATTGGAAGCGGCCTGTTTTTCCTGGAATAACCTGGCGATGTTCTTCATTGAAGCAACCGGTCCGAATGCCTACACACTGGGGGATACAGCCATCATAACCGGACTGGTTGATTCTTCAAAAGCACCGTTCGTAAAACTGGCTAACCTCGATGCCTGGACCCTGGGAGCAGCTGTGGCTGATATGGATGGCGACGGTAAGGATGAGGTTTATGTCTCAGCCTACGACGATAACGAAATCTATGTCATTACCGATTCCGACGGTGATGCCCTTAGTTTTGATACCACGGGAACATCGGGTCGTACCTGGGTCGGAAACTCGGAAATTGCAATTCTAGGTGAAGGTACCAGCGGTGTTGGAGCCGTAGCCGGTTTCGGTGTTTTCGCCGGTGGTACCGCTGGCGTGGACGATATTAAAATGTACGTCCTGAACGCTGGTGGTAACGTCCTGAATCCTGCTGATTGGACCTATACTGAATATGCCTTGCCTGGCGCGACTACCGGCGGTGTACTGAAGTTAAATGCTGGAACCGATTTCGATGGTGATGGTAACCTGGAAGTCGTTCTGCCTTACAAAGGTCTGAATGATGAAGTTGGCGGTGGTCTCGATCCTAATGGTAATCATGCCTTCCGTGTGGCCGAATGGGATCCATCAATTGTGTCGGTGAAAGATATTGTCTTTATTATGCCCGGTGATTTCAAGCTCGCTCAGAATT
>DAOWAH010000343.1 GCA_030634675.1 Fidelibacterota bacterium | reverse complement strand
TATCAATGCGCCGATGCCTATTGGAGCAGTCAGCATCAGGAGCTGGACGATCTTCATTATAGCATCGTTGAGGCCTACAAATACTTTAATAACCGGCTTACCGGTTTTACCGAGTGTGGTCAATACTCCACCCAACAATAATGAGAAAATTATCAATGGTAAAACTTCATTATTGGCCATGGCCTTAAATAAATTACTCGGAATTAATCCAACTACTACATTGCGCAAGACCGCTCCCACAGAACGGGATTTCCCTTTTACTTTTTCTACAATTGCCAGATCGATCCGTAAACCCTGGCCGGTTGCGTTCGGTCGGATTTGCTCACCGCTGGCGTTTTCCCATTGTTTTACGGTAATGCGCGGTAAATCGGTCCCTGTGATTTGTTCCACCACGCCCCGTATATTTTCCTGATCAGTGAGAATAACCATATATCGTTCGTCATAGATGCGTCTCAGACCGGGTGTATTTAATGTGATAGTCAGTCCTTCAACCCGATAGGGCGTATCCGCCATTAGCTCGCCACCCCGTAGAGCAATTCGTTCCTCTTCCGTATCAGCACTGCCCGGCTGTACCAGATTAACCAGAGTGATTCCGACAATAACCGATAAGGCGGTTGTGGTCATATAATAAATAATTGTCTTGCTGCCGATTCCGCCCACACGGCGAATATCTCCGAGGCGGCTGATCCCGACTGTCATCGAGGCCATTATCAATGGCACTACCAGCATGAGCAGGGCGCGGATGAATAATTCACCGATGAATTTGATTCCCAGACCACCGGCCGGCCAGAAACCACCAAATAATACACCACAGAAAATACCGGCCACAATACCGAATAATAATTTATTTGAATTTGTTAGTCGATTAATGATACCGCTCCTTTTTTTATCCGCCTTCGTCCCGATTCTTCGGGCTTCGGCGCAATGTCACCCTAATACAGGGCGGATAACCGCGGCGAAGCTCAAAGAGCGAAGACGGGTTATGGATAGTACCACGGGTGTCAACCCGTGGAGTTCCATTTACCAGAGATCGAATTTAATTATTAGCGGATGAATTTGAATGATAAACTTGTGATTGGATTTTTAAGTAGGTGCAGCTTTCAGCGAATATTCGACTATTTATTCTTCCGACCTTTGATTTCGGAGTATTTCCGGTAGTATGAATCTCCCAGTTCGGAAAAAAATTGGATTGTACGATTTGCAATTCGGTCCCCTTTTTTTGAATTCCGAATTCGTCTGATAACAGAATGGGCGATCGTATCGGTCAAATCCTGCAAATGAGCCAGAGATTCCCCGAGGCGTTCCGATAATTCTTTACTCATTAATCAATCCAATAGCTGTTTGAATTTCATTTGCTGGTCAATTGCGATTTCCATTGTGGTAATTTCATTAGGATAACCTTACCCGGATTATAGCCTGATTTGAATGATTCCAGCAAGGACTCCATCACTACCTGATGATATTGGAACTAACATGCTTCTAAATCCACCTTCATCCGATAAATATCGGAACCACAGTGGGCAAGCAGGCATCGTTCAATTCACCGAGGTTTCCCACCTACACTCTTAGAGCTACGGTGGACAGGTCCTCGGAATAAAGGGGCCAGGGCTTGCCCTGGGGTTTAATACCATTTATATTCCAGCTAATTTTATTCCTGAGGATTGCGATAAATGACATACCTGATTGTAATAATGGTCTACCTGTTCGCTTTGATTGGTGTCGGTGTCTATAAATCGACCAAGGTCAAAACGCAGAGTGATTTTGCTGTTGCCGGGCGCAAGCTGACACCGTGGATTTTAGTGGGAACGATGTTGGCAACCTGGATTGGCACTGGTTCAATCCTCGGTAATGCCGGCAAAACATTTGAAACCGGAATGGCCGCCCTGATCCTGCCGATTGGCGGCACGCTGGGAATTCTGATCCTGACACGCATTGCCGGAAGGGTGCGCGAGTTCGGTAAATATACCGTTCCTGAGATTCTGGGGGTTCGCTACGGACAATCGGCGCGACTGCTGTCTGTGATCGCTCTGGTAATGGCCTACCTGGTGATCGTCAGTTACCAGTACAATGCCGGCGGGGCGGTGATTGAAACCGTGCTGCGTAATCCGGAAACCGGAGTGTCTCTGATCAATGCCCAGACGGCGACGATAGTCGCTGCAATATTTATTATCGCTTATACCATGCTGGCCGGCTTGGTCAGCGTGGCCTACACCGATGTCGCTAACGGTATAATAATGACAGTATCGCTAGCGGTAGCTTTCCCGATTCTGTGGATCAAAGCTGGCGGCTGGTCGGGGATGGAGGCTTCTTTTCTGTCCATGGGAAAACCACAGCATATGCAGTTTTTCGGGGTTTATTCGGCGCTGGACATCCTGAATTTTTGTCTGCCGCCATTTTTGCTGGTGCTGG
>DAOWAH010000038.1 GCA_030634675.1 Fidelibacterota bacterium | reverse complement strand
CCGGAATAGGCTTTAGCTCCTGGTTATGCTCCAGGGCCTGCTCACATTCCAGTAAAGCTTTGGTATAGGGATGATAGGGTTGTACCAGGACTTCAGCGGTTGCACCCTGCTCTAGAATTTGCCCACTATACATGACAATCAGTTGCCTGGTCCAGGTTTTGATCAGATTTAAGTCATGCGAAACGATGATCAGTGCCAGGTTAAGTTCGCAATTCAGTCTATCCAGCGTGTTCATTAGACCATAGGTGGTGATCGGATCCAAGGCGGCCGTAGGTTCATCGATGATCAATACCCGGGGACGGCCCGCTAGGGCACAGGCCAGAGTCACGCGTTGGAGCATTCCCCCGGACAGTTCGTGGGGATAGGCGCGGGCTACCCGATCCACCTCTTCCAGTCCGGCCAATTGCAACAGTTCCACCACGCGTGCTGGCCCGATAGCCTTATCTTTGCGCTCAACTTCAGGAAGAGCATCCCGAATCTGACGTCCACATTGCAGGACCGGATTCATCGAACTGGCCGGTTCCTGGAATTGAATGCCGATCGTTTTGCCCCGTAGTTTTTCCAGATCCCGATCCGTCATTGGAACGATATCATTTATTTGACCATCCTGCTCCTGAAAAATGATTGCGCCTCCCAGACGAAGATTATCTCGTTTTAGACCAACCAGGGCCTTGCATAACAGACTTTTTCCGGCCCCTGATTCACCGACAATACCCATAATATCACCGGGGTAGACTGTAAATGATATGTTTTTGATTAACTGGGTAGTACTGCTGCGCCCCAGGCTATCGAGCGTCAGCTCGCGGACATTGATCAAAGGTTGACCGGAGGTATTATCCCGGCTGTTCATCGGCGGGGCTGTGAAAATTGGTTTTTAATCCCTGGCTCGAGGCTAACAATTCCTTGGTATAGTCATGCCGTGGTTTCCGGAAGAGTTTTTCAACGGTGTTGATTTCGACGAATTTCCCGTTTTTCATCACCGCAATACGGTCAGCCAGAACCCGCATCATTCTTAAATCATGGGCAATGATCAAATAAGTCATTTTTAGACGTTTTTTCAATTCGGCTAATAATTCAATTAGTAGGAATTGAACTGATAAATCCTGGGCTGAAAAGGGCTCATCCAGAAGCAGCAGACCCGGCTCTCGCGCCAAAGCCCGGGTAATACATACCCGCTGTTTCTGGCCTCCGCTAAGTTGATGAGGAAAACGGTTTAAATGCTCAGGGCCGAGACCGGTCAATTGAAGATGCTGTAACACCTGCTCGTGGCAGATGGATTTATTCCGCCTGATCCGGGCAGGGAGGGCGTCGGCAATGGCTGACTCAATCCTTTTATGGGGATTCAGGCTGCCATCCGGATCCTGAAAGACCGGCTGAATGTGTTTACGAATAAGACAAAGAGCCTGGCGGGTTGGGCTGGATACCGTTTCGCCCCGTAAAAGTATTTCCCCGACCGTTGGTTTGACGAAGCCCAGGATGGCCATCAAGAGGGATGTTTTACCACTTCCCGATTGCCCGACTATTCCCACGGTTTCACCCCTCTTGACAGTCAGGTTGACGCCCCGCACAGCTTCAATGAGCCGGGGTTTTAAGAAGTTGAATTCGTTCTGTCGCTGGTAACTTACCGACAGGTTATTCACCTCGAGCAGTGTTTTAGTCCGATTTTGGTCTGTAACCATGGTTAATTATTATCGGTCCGGGGATTTAAGAAGCTGCGCAGACTGTCACCGAGAAGATTTATTCCAATTACGGTGATCACGATGGCAAGGCCGGCAAAGGTGGATATCCACCAGGCATTGACCGGATCGATGCGCCCCTGATTGATTATGGTTCCCCAACTGGCATCAGGTGGTTGCACGCCCAATCCCAGGAAGCTCAAGCTGGCTTCAACGATAATCGTTGTTCCAATCAAGAGGGTGGCGTAGACGGTAATCACGTCAGTGGTATTGGGCAAAATATACTCCAGCAGGATCTTGCGTTTGCTAATTCCCAGGGCTACCGCCGATTTAACATAGAGCATTTCACGGATAACGATCACCTCCCCCCGGACGATGCGGGCGATTTCCATCCAGGATAAAGCTCCCAGGATCAGTATAATTATTTTAACCGAAGGGGTGCTGAGACCGACTGCCAGAAGAATCACAAACAGGCGCGGAAAGCCCAGTAATACGTCAACAATCCGCATCAGGATATTGTCGACCCATCCGCCGCTATAGCCAGAGATCAGCCCAACGGCAGTACCGATTAAAACTGCCAATAATGTGGCACAGAGACCAATCCCCAGCGAAACCCGTGCCCCGTAAATCAGCCTGGTTAAAAGATCGCGCCCATAGAGGTCGGTTCCTAGGGGATGGCCGAGGGATGGCGCCTGAGCGGCAATACTAAGGTCCTGTGTGTTGGGCTCATAGGGTGTCAGTAGTGGAGCCGCCAGGGCGCTGAGAGTAATCACGGCGATGATCAGCATACCGATCCGGGCTGATTTATCCCGCCACAGCTTTTTTAGCAGTTGATTCCTGTCTTTCATTTTGATCAGGTATTTATCCTCACGCGGGGGTCGGCCAGGGCATATCCGATATCGGCGAGGAGATTGCCAATAACCACGGAAATAAAAGCCCAGGAACTGGCAGACAGGATTACGGGGTAATCGCGGCCCAGAACAGCTTCCACCATCGTGCGCCCCATCCCTGGCAGGGAGAAGATAACCTCAATCACCACGGCTCCACCGAACAGCACAGGAATGGTCAAACCGATCAGGCTGATCATGGGAATCAAACCGTTTCGGGCGGCATAGGACAGCACAATTTTGCGTTCTGATAAACCGCGGGCCCGGGCGGCCATAATATAGTCGGAATGCAGTTCCTTGATGATACTGGCGCGTATAAAGCGGCCGAAACCCGCTGCTGAGGCCAAACCCAAAGTTGTAACCGGCAGGATTAGATGTCTGGCCACGTCCATGGTTTTGGCCAATGGGGACAGATCGGTGTAATAAATCGAGCTAAGCTGAGAAGCCGGTAACAGGTCCAGCTTTATTGAGAACAAGCCCAGTGCCATCATCCCCAGCCAAAAGACCGGCATGGAATAGAAAAACAGGAGAACCAGGTTGATTAATCGATCTGGCAGGCGCCCCTGATAGACAGCGGATACGATGCCGGATATCGTACCTAATAATCAACCCAGCAGGAGGGCGGTTCCCGTCAACAAAAGGGTGGCCGGCAGGGCATCAAGGACAACGGCGGAGGCGGGTCGGCCGTATTTAAATGAATTTCCGAAGTCAAAATCCAGGAGCACATTACGCAGCCAGTTGAAGTATTGGATAGGTAGGGCCTGGTTCAGTCCGAAGCGTTCAATAACCTGTTGGCGTACCTCAGGACTCACGCTGGGGTCCATCAGGCGCAGGGTTGGATCTCCGGGGGCGAGGTGAATAAAAAAGAAGGTTATTGTTAAACCAATTAGAACGATTGGAACAGTATTAACTAATCGCCTTAGAATATAGGCGACCATTTAATTGTTCCCGACGGTCAGCCTGTCTGCTTGCGTTCTTTCCTCCAATGGTATCCACCAGTCTTCCAGATTGATATAGGCACCCCGTTTGTCGAAGATAGTTCCTTTGAAACGGCTGTTAAGAGCGGAGGCATCATCGCGGTAATACAACCAGGTATAGGGTAATTCAGTCGATAGCAGATTAGCAACCTTATCCCACATCAATTGCGCTTTGGATTGGTCAAGCAGGGAGCGAGCCGCCACTTCCCACCGGTCAAAATCCGCTGAATAAAAACTGGTGAAACAGAAGGGGGTGAAGAAGTTGGAACTGTGGAAAATCGGTGCCAGCTCCAGGTTGGAACTGGCGTTCCAGCCAATTAAAATAGCATCAAAATCCCGGGTAGGCAGCAAGCGGCCAAACAAAAGACTTGGTTCCACCATGCGTGGTTGCATCGCCACCCCGATTTTCGCCAGCTGTTCCTGAATGATGGTGAGAGCCTGCTCTCGACGTTTATTACCGCTGTTGGATAGCATTTCGAAACGAAACGGTTGGCCAGCTTTGTCAAGAATATCGTCGCCATCGGTGTCTTCCCAGCCCGTTTCCTTTAAGTATTGTTTGGCCAGGTCCGGGTCGTAGGGCCAGATCCGGTTGGCGGTTTGGTTATAAGCCCAGAAAATTGGCGGAATCGGACCATCCATCTGGTTGGCCAGCCCCTGGGTTACCAGACCAACCAGAGCAGCGCGATCCAGGGCCATCGTTAGAGCGGCCCGTACCTTTTGCGAGCCAAACAGGGCGTTTGGCACCAGTAGCTCCTTGATTTCTGGCTGGTTTTCACCGGCAACCTTATTTGTGGCGCTATAGTTTTCATAGTCGATTAAATTCCAGCCGATGAAATCATATTGCCGACCGGGGTAGCGGAGTGGCCGGACCAGGCTATTACCCGCTTCCCAATCTGAGACCAGGTTGTTGAAATCGCGCGCCGGTACGCCCTCCATAAAATCAACATCGCCACTTTTCACCTGCAGCCAGAGATTAATATTGTCGGAGACAACCTTGAATATGATCCGATCCAGATAGGGCTTGTCCGGTTCATAATAAGCATCAAAACGCTCTAGAACCAATGTCTGCTGGCTGTTCCAGTCCTTGAATTTGAAGGGACCGGTCCCTACTGGCTGACGATTGAAAGAACTGTTAGGAATTTCCGCCGGATCCAGCTTTCCTAGGATATGTTGAGGGACGATATACCCTTCGATTGCTTCCGTAAGCATGGTGGGGGTGCGTTTGACAAAGCTGAAGATTACAGTTGAATCGTCGGGTGCCTCGACAGCACTGATATTTTGCTTTAATGAAATTCCCACCCATCCGACGGTCGGGTTAGTCTGCAGGGTATGGGTGAAGAGTACATCCTTAGCCGTGAATAAAGTACTGTCATGCCAGAATACATCGGTGCGGAGCCGGAAGGTGATTGTCAGGCTGTCTTCGGAGAATAACCAGGCTTTAGCCAGCTCTGGTGAATAGGAAACCATATCAGCATTTAATTTACCCAACTGGCGATACAAGACAGCCAGGACATTTTGTGCTGTCCGTGACAGGGCTGTCAGTGGATTCAGAACATCCGGTTCGCTGATGATACCAGCTACCAGAGTACCGCCGGGAACGATTTTTTGACCATTTTGATCTAGTCTGGCTTCCTGGCCACCCGGGGAATCATTTTTACTACAATTAAAGAAAAACAGGCACAGGCTGATCAACAATATCCGGTTCATCTTTTTACCATAGATTTATTCGATCCTCTTCATACAAGTTTTTAGCTTGGTACACCACCCTGTCCAGATCCTCCATTTTGAATGGTTTTTAAGGATAGAGGTCAACGCCTTTGGCGTTAAGCTCATCTTGTTCCAAATCGATAGTCCCGCTGGCCGTGATTTCTCTTTACTTCACGGCTGATTGCCGATTTATGAACGCTAAGCACTTCGGCCATTTCTGAGTGATTATGACCTGTTTTAAGCAAATAATATATTCCGTATCTTTGCTCCCGGGTGAGCTGGTGGTAGTGCTTCATAGGTGCTCCTCAGTTTGCGATGATTAAGAAGCATGCAGCCTACTACAGCTTACCCTTCTTTCAAAGCAGTTAAGTTGCACTTAAGAGTTGAATTAAAGTTGTTTTTTACGGTATAATATACAATTTTTCCATATTTTCAGCATTGTTTAAGATGAATTGAAAAACACAATATTCGGCAAAAATATTTAGACTGGTTTTCCTGTGCTGTGCCTGCAATGGGTCATGACCAGGTGATATGATTGGAGCAATTCTCCCAACGAGAATTAACAGGTCAAATAAATTAATTCTGAAGAAATAGTATCTCTGGTTATAAAACGTTGTTTTTACCAGTTTACATCTGCCGCCCGGCAGTTATCAATTACCTGCCCCGGTGTTTTTCCACCGGGGATAACGGTATGACAGGCCGGGTGGTTCAGGCAGAAGGCCAGACTTACTTGGGCTTTGGAAAAATCAGGATGTTCCTCAAAGACCGGCTCCAGATCGTTCAGTTCAGTTAAATAGCGATCGAGCTTTTCAGAGGACAGATTCATGCGGCGGTGATCATTTTCGCCAAACCGGGTATCTCGGTTGAATTTTCCAGTCAGCAGGCCGAATAACAGTGGTATCCGCACGATTACACCGATACCGTACTGTTGGGCTTTGTGGAAGAGCACCTTTTCCGCTTCCCGCTCCAGCAGGTTATAGCGGACCTGGATACAATCCAGGATATCGTTGTGGTCGTCCAGTAGAAAAGCCTGATCGGTTTCCCTGAAGGACTGGATGCTGAGCCCGGCCTGTAAAATTTTACCTTCGCGTTTCAGGATTTCCAGCGCTTCCCAAGGTTCATCACGGGTCAGCTTATCAATATCGGGGCTGTGCAACTGCAGGATATCCAAAGTCTCGACACCCAGTCGTTTCAGGCTCTGCTCTGCCGCCCAGATTAAATAATCTTTCTCATAGGTTTGTTTAATGGGGCCATAGCCAGAGTCATCATCATCGCCGGCATTATAAAAATCATTACCGGCCTTGGTGGCGATGATCACATCACCTTTCCCGCGTTCTTTCAACACGGATGCAATCAACTCCTCCGAATGACCGAAACCATAAACATCGGCGGTATCGATGAGGGTTACGCCTTCATCCAGCGCCGTGTGTAGAGCCTTTTTGCTGATAGCATCGTCAGTTTTGCCCCAGTCCCGGCCACCGATGGCCCAGGCACCAAAGCCAATTACTGAAATTTTAGGACCTCGTTTACCTAATTTTGAGTAAAGCATAAAACCTCCTTTTTAACCACAGATTACACTGATTACACAGATTTTCTGTTTAAGGAAAAAAGTGAGATCAATGCGAAAGAATATTGAATTGATGTTAGTTCCCATTTTAAAGAAAAAAACATTATTATTTGTTTTTAATTTGTGTCAATTGGTGTAATCAGTGGTTAATGTTGTTTTAATGTTTGAAACAGCGTGAACCGGTAAATACCATTGCGATACCATGCTCATTGCACGCTTCGATCACTTCTTTATCACGGATTGACCCCCCAGGTTGGATTATTGCCTTAATACCGCTGGGAGCGATTTTATCGATACTATCCCGGAAGGGGAAAAAGGCATCGGAAGCCAGCACAGCAGCTCTTGCCCGGGCACCTGATTTGCGGATAGCGATGTCGACAGCGTCCACGCGTGAAACTTGTCCGGCACCAATACCAGCGGTGGTATTGCCCTTGGCAACCAGAATAGCATTGGATTTGACATGCTTCAGCACTTTCCAGCCAAACAGCATAGTTTCGATTTCTGTTTCACTTGGTTTGGTTTTGGTGACGACCACAAGATCATCAGGTGAGATGGTTTTAATATCGGCATCCTGCACCAGTAATCCGCCACCTATGTAACGGTAGGTCAGGCGGGGATTCCGGCCGGGGATTTGACCCAGCTCCAGTACCCGCAGGTTTTTCTTTCTCGTCAGGATTTCCAGGGCGGCCGGTTCGAAGTCTGGCGCTAGGACGATTTCCACAAATACTTTAGCGATTGCTTCAGCCACGGCTGCCGTGCAGGTGCGGTTAAGGGCAATAATTCCACCGAAAGCACTTTGAGCGTCAGCGTTGAAAGCACGTTCATAGATCTCGGTAATATCAGTGCCGGTGGCCACTCCGCAGGGATTGGCATGCTTAACCACCACGCAAGCAGGCTCGGTAAATTCCGTTAGGCAGGCCAGGGCGCCATCGGCATCCATAATATTATTATAAGAAAGCTTTTTACCCTGGTGGATTTTTGCAGTAAGAACATTATTGCCTGTAGCAATCGGCAAACGATAGGCTGCGGCTTTTTGATGAGGATTTTCCCCGTATCGTAACTCGTAGAATTTATTGAAAGTTATCGAATAGTCATCAGAAAGTGGCTCGTCCTTGAGATAATTATGGATCAAGGTATCGTACTGGGCGGTATGGCCAAATGCTTTAGCTGATAGTATATGACGGGTTTCGAAGGTAAGTCCATTTTGATCGGTCAGTTCCGAAACCACCGTATTATAATCTGACGGATCAACAATAACACCAACCCAGCCTGTATTTTTAGCCGCACTGCGGATCATAGTAGGACCACCGATGTCTATGTTTTCCAGTGCCCGGGCAATGGTTACGTCAGGCCTTGATACTGTTTTCGCGAAGGGATAGAGGTTGCAGACCACCAGATCGATCCATTTAATGCCATTGGCTTCAGCCTCTTCCCCATGTTGATCGCGCAAACCCAGGATACCGCCTTCCACCAGCGGATTGATGGTCTTAACCCGGCCATCCATGATTTCAGGAAATTGCGTGTATTCGGAAACGTCAATGACGGGAATACCGGCTTCCCGCAGAGCGCGGGCCGTACCGCCGGTAGAGAGAATTTCCACACCGTTTTCGTGCAACGCTTTGGCAAAGGGTTCCAAGCCCTGTTTGTCAAAGACCGAAATAAGGGCGCGATTGATTTTAATATTTTTTTGGTTGAGGGTGGGGTTTTTTAGCATTGTGTTCTGATGTTTGGGTGTTAATGTGTTAGGGGCTTAAGGTGTTAAAATATTGATTTTTAACAAACTTTTATCAACGTATTCCAATATTATTCCATTATACAGGATTCTAATTCCAATATTATTCCAATTTCCCAGTCTTGGAGTAGCGATCAATGATTTCAATAAATGCTTCTCCTTCCAGTTTTTGGACCTTGGCTTTTAGACTTTCCAGTGAATCGTCCGGTTCTACGGAACATCTTTTCTGAATGATGATTGGTCCGCCATCCAATTCGGCTGTTACCAGATGGATCGTGCAACCAGTCTCTGTTTCGCGATTGGCTAAAACCTCTTCGTGCACGTTGGTATCCATACCACCTGCGTATTTGGGCAGCAGTGAGGGATGCACGTTGAGCACTTTCCCGGTCCATTCCCGGCAAAATTCTGCCGATAGAATCCGCATGAAACCAATTAAAAGAATCAGATCAACGTGATGGTTTTTCAATATGGCAGTCATTTCCGCATCGAAATCTTCTCGGTTCCGGCCCTTGTGGCTGATAAAGACATTTTCGATTGAATGATTGGCCGCCCGCTCTAAAATATAGGACTTGGAACGATTGCTGATAACAATTTCAACCGATGCATCTAATTTGCCAGCAGAAATGGCATCGATAATGGCTTGCAGGTCAGTACCTTTGGTGGAGCCGAGGACGCCGAGTTTAACGGTTCGAGGTGTTAAAGTTCGAGGTATTAAGGTATTAAGGTTGTGGTCAGATATTGTTTTCATTATCGATTAAATAATATGTTGTGGGAGTTTCTTTTATCGAGTCTGTTGTCCGATAAGATTTAAGGTAATTGATTAAGCCCAATATCATGCTTTTCACTTTTTCAGAATTGTTTTGCAGGTTACTTATCGTGTTAGCAGATACCCAACCTGAATCTTGAACTATATATAGCAAGCTTTTCAATTCTGCTGCAGAACTTTGAGCATAATTGAGGAATCGCATAAAATCTTTTCGATTATACCTGGCAAACCCTTCAGATATATTAGTCATTATAGAAACAGCAGATCGTTGTAACTGATCGCGCAAGCCAAAATCACGAGCCAATCGCTCAGTCTTTGTTAACTGATAAATTTCTTTAACCAATTCTCGTGCGGATTGCCAGAATCTTAAATCCTCAAACCGCTCAACTTTGCCCATAAATTGAACCCTCTCTCAAACATTAACACATCAACACTTTAATACCTTAACACACTAACACCCTAACCATTCCTCAGTGAATTCATATGTT
>DAOWAH010000235.1 GCA_030634675.1 Fidelibacterota bacterium | reverse complement strand
TGCAGCATGTATTCCCCGCACGTTGGATTAGTACGACCACCGGAAGTTTTACCATCGGCTATTTATAGGGAGCGGATGGAGATTCATCGAATTATGAATGGCCGTGGCAGTCTGGTTTATTCCGGTCAGAACTCGGGGCGAATGTCGTTTGATTTTAATTGCGTACATGATTCGGTTTATATTCAATTCAAGGATATACTGAACCGGAGAGTTTTATTTTTACAAATCGAGCAGGAAAATAGTCAGTTATGGGATATTCTGAATAACCAACGCTACAGCAAAGCTAATTTACCGAATAATTTTACTCTGCTTGCTTCAATTAATAGTGATGAGTTAGTACGTGTGTTATGGGGCGTTGCGCCTGAATTAAATTCGCAATCAATCATTGATTTTACTTATGATCAATCCGATGTAGGTTCGGTAATTAAAAAAGCGGTTATTCAGTCAAGTAACAACCAGAGGATTGAAATACACATTTCTCAACGACAGTGGGGACGAATAAACTCGAATTTGATTTCCAAAATTCCCAATTCGGTTCCACTGATCACACCTTATCAATGATTATGAAATCAATATCGGTTATAATTCCGGTTTTTAATGAAATCGGTTCACTACCTGAGTTAATCAGGCAGCTAAAAGTCGCTTTAACACCTTATGATAAAAGGGAAGTGATTTTTATCGATGATGGCAGCACCGATGGTTCTGCTGAATACCTGGAGGATCTTTCTCGGCCGGATAATGATATTGTAGTTATTCGTTTTTATCGTAATTATGGAAAATCTGCCGCTTTGGCTGAGGGGTTCAAATATGCAAATGGTGATTATGTTGTTACCATGGATGCCGATCTGCAAGATGACCCGTCTGAAATAGCCAATTTGATTAATAAACTGGAAGAAGGATACGATTTGGTTTCAGGCTGGAAAAAAACTCGTCACGATCCATGGACAAAGCGTTGGCCATCCAAGGTAGCCAATTTTATTACCCGGCTGATGACCGGTGTAAAAATACATGATATGAATTGTGGCTTGAAAATTTATCGGCAAACGGTTGTGAAAACCCTCGACTTATACGGCGGTCGACATCGCTATATCCCAGCCCTGGCGGGGCAAAAGAAATTTACAGTGGGTGAACTGGTGGTAAATCATCGTTCTCGTAAATATGGTATTTCAAAATATGGTGGAGGTAGACTATTCCATGGTTTCTTTGATCTCTTAACTATATTATTTCTCAATCGTTATACACAACAACCATTGCACTTATTCGGTTTATTCGGGTTGATGTTTATTGTGTCATCATTAGCGCTCGAGTGTTTGGCTGTCTATTATAAACTAATTTTAGGTCATTCGTTCCAAACACATTTTGCTCTGATTGTTTTTGGTGCCATGGTTTTTGTATTGGGTCTATGGTTCTTTTCCATTGGTTTGATCGCCGAAATGATCTCGGCCGGTCAGCAAGGGCAGGAAGACCGGGTGAAAGCAATTATTAAATAGCGGTTAGCCGTTGTTTACGGATTGCCTTTGAATCTGTACGGAGTGGGCTGAATAATTGTCTTCAAAACACTATCATGAGCAACTACTTCATACGGATAATTATATTATTCCATATTTAGAGTCTGTCCTGAAAGTGAACCTTGCAACAATAAGTATAATGGAAGTTGGTTGTGCGGAAGGCGGGACAATAAGGAAACTATCTGATTATGGTGCTAGAGTGCAGGGTATCGAACTGGAGCCAGCCCGAGTAGAATTAGCCTTGGACATTAATCCTGATTTAAATATAGAAATCGGAGATATAACGGATAAACACATCTTCAAGAATATCGGAGAAACCTTTGATCTAATTATTATCAGAGATGTTATCGAACATATACTGGATAAGCAAACAGCATTTGGCAATCTCGCCCGACTATTAAAAACAGGCGGCACTTTATATATCACTTTTCCCCCACTGTATTCTCCATTTGCAGGTCATCAACAGCATGCGAAATCTCTAATAGCGAAGGGGCCTTACATCTATTTACTTCCTTTGGTAATATTTCGATGGTTATGCAAATCACTGGGTGAATCGGATTATTTTATCCAACAAGTACTATCCAATTATCATAATGGATTATCTATTAATTCCTTCATCAAAATGTACAATAACCATGGTTTTATAAATAAAGAAACGAAATATTTTCTAATGAGACCTATATTTAAAACCCGGTTTGGCCTCAACATAGTAGAAATACCGAATATACCCGGTATACGCGGAATAATTGCTCTTGGGTGTGAGTCCATTTTGGTGAAAGGATAGTAATGTCAGAAATAAAAATCAGCCTTATTACACCAACTTTCAATCGCAAGAATGAACTGGAGCATCTTATACATTCACTGACATGCCAAACAATTGACCATATGTTTTTTGAATTAATAATATCAGATGATGGTTCTACCGATGGGACAGAAAAATTTATCCGGCAATGGCAAGAACGGGTGGATTTCAAAATTGTATTTTTAACACAAAAGAATCAGGGACCGGGGGCAGCAAGAAATCATGGTCTTTTGAATGCAAAAGGTGAATTGTTCCTTTTTATAGATTCTGATTGCGAAGCTGAGTCAGATTGGATAGCAACGATTTGGAACAGTTATAAAAGCGAAGGTTTTGATGCATGTGGTGGGCCGGACGGTGCAAAAGACGATTTCACACCGCTACAGAAAGCTATTGATTTTTCAATGACTTCATTCTTTACTACTGGTGGGATGCGTGGTCATAGCGAAAAAATGCTGGCGAAATTTTATCCCCGTTCGCACAATATGGGTATGACGCGAAAGCTGTATGATCAGGTTGGTGGTTTTGGTTCCTTGCGCCACGGTCAGGATATTGAGTTAAGCCACCGGATTCATTCCAGCGGGGCGGTGGTAAAGTTCATCCCTGATGCGATAGTATTTCATCGTCGCCGAATGAGTTTGAAAAAATTCTTTCGTCAGGTTTTTAATTGGGGCGTTGCCCGCGTTAATCTGGGGAAGATTAGTCCGGAAATGCTGGAACCGATTCATTTTTTACCGGCAATAGCTGTTTGCTGTATTTTGTTGGTCACCATATGGACAATATTGGAACCTGCCCTATTTGCTCCAATATTCATGGCTGGGATTCTGGGACTGATTAGTCTTTCAATTTTGGCAGGCATTAAAAAACGAAGCTTGAGGGTAATCGGATATTCATTGGCTACAATACCGATCCAGATTATCGGTTATGGTATCGGATTTCTGATCGCATTCATAAAAAGATACATTTTCGGTAAAGGGCGTTGGACCGGATTTACAAAAAAATATTATGAGTAGTAAGATTGTAATTCTCTGAAACGTCGATGACAAATAAAAAAGTTTTAATTATTACCTATTATTGGCCTCCCGCCGGTGGGCCTGGAGTTCAGAGGGTATTGAAATTTGTTAAATATTTACCACAATTTGGATGGGAACCGATCATTTTAACGGGAAGGAATGGAGATTATTCCGCGATTGACCAATCCCTGCTGTTCGATATTCCCACTGGAATCAAGATATTCAGCACGGATCATTTTT
>DAOWAH010000248.1 GCA_030634675.1 Fidelibacterota bacterium | reverse complement strand
TGATCACCAAATTGGGATAGCTGACTAGTACCAAAAAAAGTATTGATAACAGTGGTAACAACCCTGGAATTAATCAAGTCCTGCGGGGTAAGACTCTCTGATTCTCTTAAATTCATTCGCTCCAGTATTGTACGCATCATTCGGCTCAATGCAACGCTGAATTGATTGGTTAATTGTTCACCAATCGTTTTTACACGCCGGTTACCCAGATGGTCAATGTCATCGGTACCACGTTCGCCTTTCCGCATATCGACCAGGAATGTAATTACTTGAATAATATCGTCTATAGTTAATACAGTTTCTTCTACCGGTACGTCTAAAGCAAATTGTTGATTCAGACGATACCGCCCAACTTGACCAAGATCATATTTTTTGGGGCTAAAAAATATCCGTTCGATGAATTTCTGCGCAGTTTCCAAATTGGGAGGATCACCGGAACGAAGCAGTTTATAGAGCAAGCCTAATGCTTCTTCAGTATTTGAAGTCGGATCCTTGTGCATTGTATTGAGCAGTAATTGACCAGCTAGATTTTTATCGCCATTCACAATTTCGATCGACTCAAAACCAGCTTCGGTCAATGTTTCAAGAACTTCTTCGGTAACTATAACACCACCCTCAAAGTAGATTTCACCAGTCTTAGTGTTTACGATATCATTTGTAATGGTGGCGCCGATCGAAGCGCGAGCTTTTTTGCTACTAACCTTTACTTTCTCAATAACTTTAAAAGCGCGGAAAATGTCAGCATTAGTCGAGAAACCGAGTGCACGTAACAGTATTGTTACCGGGAATTTCCGGCGTCGATCTATAATAGCGAAAAGACAATCATTAATATCGGTCGTAAAATCTACCCAGGAACCACGGAAAGGAATAATACGCGCCTGGAATAATCGCGTACCGTTGGGATGAATTGAGTCATCAAAAAACACTCCCGGTGATCTTTGTAACTGTGAGACTATCACCCTTTCGGCACCATTAATAATAAAGGTTCCTTTTTCGGTCATCCGCGGTAAATTACCGAAGTAGACTTCCTGCTCAATGCTCTGAGCATATTCGTTTTTATTATCTTCATCGGTAATATGCAGTATTAACCGGGCTTTTAGTGGTACTGAGTAAGTAATGCCACGGTCAATGCATTTTTCCGGCCCATATTTCGGTAAACCGAGAAAATAGCTCTTGAATTCAAGAACATAATTACGATGAGGATCCTCGATTGGAAAAGCATTGTTAAAAACTTCTTCCAAACCAATTAATTCACGTTCATCTTCCGGAATATATTCCTGAATAAAATCCTGAAACGAACCCGTTTGAACCGCAAGCAAATCAGGAATATCGACTATCGAGGTGATTCGTGAAAAGGTAACCCGCTGTGTACGCTGATTAATGGTGGCTCCCAAAAAAGCCTCCTATGTCAATTAATGATTGTAGGACAGTTGACTGAAACTATTATGAAGTCTATTATTTAAGTTCAACCGTGGCACCAGCCTCTTCCAGCTTGGCTTTAACTTCTTCAGCTTCAGCTTTACTAACGGCTTCTTTAACAGTTTTAGGTGCGTTATCTACCAGTTCCTTGGCTTCTTTCAAACCAAGACTTGTTACCGAGCGAACGACCTTAATGACACTGATCTTTTGCTGACCAACGACAGTAAGTACAACATCAAACTCGGTCTGCTCTTCCGTGGCGGCAGCTTGCCCACCGGCTACGGGAGCGGCGGCCATGGCAACGGGAGCAGTAGCAGTAACACCAAATTTCTCTTCAATATCTTTTACCAGATCCGCAATTTCCAGCATGTTCGCTGATTCAAGATACGTTAAAACGTCTGCTCTTGTAATCTCAGACATTATTTAACTCCTATGCTTTCTATGAATTAGGATTTTTGTTCTCTTAAGCTATCAAGTACATTTACCAAATTGCTCAAGGGCGCGTTTAATGTAGCAGCTAATTTGCTCATCGGCTGCTGTAACCCAACTAACAACATCGCCAGCGATTCATCATGTGTGGGTAAATTAGCCAACCATTCAAGGGCATCGCCATCAAGTAATTCTCCTTCAAACAATATCCCTTTAACAGTTGGTTTATTGTGCTCTTTTACAAAGTTTTTCAGAATTTTAGCTGGGGCAGTCGGCTCCACATATGAAATAGCCAGTGCGGTGGACCCGGCCAAAACCTCTGATAAATCAGACAGCTCATTATTCTTAGCGGCGACATTAATCAGAGTATTTTTAGCTACCCGGTATTCAATCTCCGACTTAAAAAACTGGCTTCGTAAATCAGTAATGGCGGCTACATCCAACCCCAAATAATCGGTAAAATAAATTGCTCTAGCTGTCTTAATTTTTTTTGAAAGCTCTTCAACAAGGGCGATATTTTTTGCATTCGGCATAAGCTAGTACCTCATCGTAACATGATCGATACGCACACCGGGACCCATAGTCGATGAGATGGTGACTCGTTTCAAAAACTGGCCTTTTACGGTGGCCGGACGAGCTTTCTGTACGGTATTAAAAATCGCTTTAATATTTTCCACCAACGCGTCGGTTTCGAATGATATTTTACCACAGGCGGAATGAATAATACCGGTTTTATCAACCCGCAGTTCGATTTTACCGGCTTTCATTTCTTTTACCGCACCCGCTACATCATTGGTTACTGTTCCGCTTTTTGGATTGGGCATTAATCCCTTAGGACCTAAAATTTTACCCAAACGACCCAATTCAGGCATCATATCCGGTGTGGCGATTACCTTATCAACATCACACCAACCTGCCTTAAATTTTTCAATAAATTCAGTATTCCCAACATAATCGGCACCAGCCTCCTTAGCCGCTTCTTCCTGAGGCCCACGGGTGATTACCAGCACCTTTATATCTCTTCCGGTACCATTAGGAAGTGTAGTAGTTACACGAATATTCTGGTCGGCATGCCGAGGATCTACCCCAAGATTAATAGCAATATCGACTGATTCATCAAACTTGGTATATTTAAACTCCTTAACCATGTCGACTGCTTTTTCGACCGAATACTCTCTGGTCTTATCAAATTTTGCTGTAATTGCTCGTATATTTTTTGTCTTTTTCATCGGCTTTATTATTTAACCTCTATTCCCATACTAACAGCCGTTCCGCTAATCATTCTCATCGCCTGTTCTATCGTATTCGCATTCAGGTCAGGCATTTTTAATTCAGCAATTTTCCGAATATCGTCTTCAGAAACAGTACCAACCTTATCACGGTTTGGCTCGGCTGATCCCTTATCGACCTTGGCTGCTTTAATCAATAACATCGAGGCTGGGGGTGTTTTAGTTATAAAAGTAAAACTCCGATCAGCGTAAACATTGATTTCCACCGGGACAATCATTCCCGATTGATCCTGGGTTTTGGCATTATAAGCCTTACAAAATTCCATAATATTAACACCATGTTG
>DAOWAH010000021.1 GCA_030634675.1 Fidelibacterota bacterium | reverse complement strand
GGTCATTTGGCATGATGAAAATAATACCGGTATCAGCGAATTTTATAGTCGTAATGCAAATAACAATTGGCCACGAATAAAAGTGCACTTCAGAAAAATTATCGGTATCGATTCACTTCAAAATGATATAATAGATACTTTAGCAAAATCGTTCTATCCTGATAAAGATGTAAGTATCATCTATCCGCCATCCCTAATACCAGCGGATACAACCATGATTTCTATTGGACGGGCCAAAGGATTACAGGCGATTTTATCTGTAGTCGTAAATGCCCAAACCCTGCCGGAAGAAGCAGTAATTCGTTCGGCGCAATTAACCTTGTATCAAGATTCTTTATATAGTGATAGCAATGGTTTTACAGCCGGTGTGTACTCCATTGATACTGCCTATACTGATGTCTTACCGTATCCAATTTCCTACCCAATTCACGACGATCCTATTGATCAACAAATTAATTTGCCCAATCCTGTCGTAAGTGCAAATCAAGTTGTATTTGAATTGCGGGATTTATTGGGAGCAGTCGCACTGGGACAGGTAAATAATTATGGTATCAAATTATTCAGTACTTCGGCCAATGACCCATTTGAAATAGCGCATTTTGAAAAAGATACTACCATTAGCAATGCTTTCCGCCCAAGTTTAAAAGTGATCTATGTTTCCCCGTAAGTCTTTCTTATTATTGTTCCTGCTGCAACTACTTTATGGACAAAGTATCAATAACGCAATTGGTCTGGGCGCTCCGCGTGATTTAACCAGCGCTGCGGCCTTTGGTGTTGGTTCAAGTGGGTTGACACCAAGTTTTTCAGAGGGAATCGCACTCGAAAATCCAGTCACCTGGTCCAATGGAAAATTTGCTTTATTATCCGGTGGTTTCAGTGGTGAACAAATAAGTCTGGATAATGATGCCAGTGGAAACGGATTTTCTGATTTGAACCGTGTTCAACTAATACTACCAATAAAAAATATCTATGCTTTAGGAATAGCAGTAGTGCCACTCACAAATGGTAATTATTGGCTAAAGAATGAACCAACTTTTTTAACGGTATATGATGATACTCTATCTATTTTTCAAGAAATCAAGGGCTCAGGTGGTATTAATGCACTTCGTGTGGCTTTTAGTTTCCCGATAACCGATCATGAAAAGAATGCTTTTACGTTGCAAATCTTGTTTGGATCATCCAGACACAATTCAATACTTGATATTGAAGGCACTAAGTACATCTATAGCCGGCACAACAGTTATTCCGGTGTTTATCTGAAATACTATATTTATACCAACCGTTTTAATATTTCAAATTTACCGATATCCTTGTATGGCTCAATTGGATTGACTTTACAGTCACTTGCTTTGAAATCTGAACAAAATCATTTATTTGAAGATTTAATTAATGATGGTCAATATAATTACTCGGATGATTATCCTTATATGACTGAAACTGATGCCAAAACAGAAAAATTATATAGCCATATTCAAAAACCATTTAGTGTAGAACTTGGATATGATATGAAATTGAAATCACAGTTTCATATCCTGGGAGAAATTTCTGGCGAGACGTTCAATAATGAATTACCTTACGGCCTTAGTCCTCTGGCGGGATCGGCCTATAATTCTATTATACATTTCAATCTAGGAACGATTAAATTCGCCAGAACAATTCCCCGTGTGTGGTATCAATACTTTCATTATCGAATGGGATTTTATTTCGATAGTAAAGATCTGCAACGTTATCAAGATAATCTCATCGAGACCGGATTGTCATTAGGAATTGGTTTGAAATTTGGTGTATCCAATAACCAGATAGACTTGGCTTATTCTTATGCAAAACGACAGGGGCCATTAACAACTTCAAATGAAATAATAGAGAGATTCAAGATCCAGTTAACCTTGGGGGATATCTGGTTTGTGAAAAGGAGAACTCGTTAAAATGACTAAGATAATCATAAGATTTACATTAATTTCTGTTGGGATAGCACTATTTTCGATGTGTGTTCCTCCTTCTGATGATATTGATGCCGCGGCGTTAGCTGAGGAAAGACGGTTGGATTCTTTACGACAGATTCGCTGCCCACGGTTATTAAGTAGTGCAGCTGAGTATTATAAAAATCGTGATTGGGCATCAACCACACGGATATATAATGAAATTGTCGAGTTGGGTTGTGACCGTGGCGAAGAAGGGGAAGTTTACCTTTACTATGCTATTGCCTATGAGGCTTTAGGTAAATACGATAGTTCCGAATATGTTTTATTAAAAGGTCTTCAAAAGTTACCTGATAATCTTGCCTTAAGAAAACGGCTTGCATATGCGTATAAGAAACAAGGTAAGGTTGAATATGAAATGATTGAATATGAAAAAATCATTGACTTGGATTCTACTGATACGGTTACAATGTCTGAATTAGCCGGGTTATATGAAAAGCAGGGGGATTTTAAAGGTCAAATTTCCGTATTACGAAAATTACTTGTTATTGATCCCGGGAATGAGAATGCTCAGAGCGAAATTGCTCTGGCTATGGAAAACGCTGGTGAAGATCCTTTGGATTTTAAAATTCAACGAGTTAAAGATTATCCGGATAATATATCCTATAAAATCAATTTAGCAAGATTGCTGTTAGACAATGGCCGAGCGGATGAAGCTATTGATAATATCAATGATGGTATTCGACTTGAATCGGACAGTAAACCGTTATATCGGCTGTTGGGTGAGGCATATTTTGACGCTAATGATTTGCCGAAATCCTCGGACGCTTATGAAAAATTATTTAAGTTAGATCCAAGGGATGCTCAACTGTCAATCAAAATTTCCGAAGTTAATGTATTGGAAATGGATTATGTGAAAGCCATCCGCTGGGCAAATCAAGCAATTTCTATTGATCAGAATAATGGTGATGCTCACGGTCAGAAAGGGAATGTATACTATAAAGCATTTTCTAATTGTCGAACTTCTTCAATCACCAACGACGACCGGATAGTCGCTTCGCTGGCCTTACAACATTTTGGGAAAGCAGATGAGCTTGGTTCAAGGAAATTTAACGGTAATAAACGTTGGTTAGAAGAGAACGACAAAGATGTATTATTTAGGAGACAGGAATGGTTTATGCTCACGCCGGAGCAGCAAAACAAAGGTTTTGTGACGCCTGGTAGTGAATGTTATAATTGGATCGAAGAAAAACTGATGAAAGATCGATCCTGGTAGCGACCCGTTGACAGGGGTGCAGATGAAAGATACGACTGCATATTTACATTTGAAAGAGCATGATCCCGATATGTATGCCATCCTGGAGCGGGAAATAATTCGTGAGGATGATACCCTCGAGCTGATAGCTTCAGAAAATTTCGTGAGTTATCCGGTTTTGGAGATGGCGGGCGGAGTTATGACCAATAAATATGCCGAGGGGTACCCGGGTAAACGGTATTACGGGGGTTGTGAGCATGTTGATGAAGCGGAGAATTTAGCGCGTGACCGGGCCAAAGAATTATTTAATGCCGAATATACTAACGTCCAGCCGCATTCAGGCTCACAGGCCAATATGGCTGCTTTGCTCACCTTTGTTGATGTTGGTGATACGATCATGGGTCTTGATTTATCACATGGGGGTCATCTGACGCATGGTAGCCCGGTAAACTTCTCCGGACGATTGTTCAATGTAATATCTTATCATGTCACCAAAGAAACCGGTCGAGTCGATTTTGATGAAGTATTTCAGCTTGCTCGAGAACATAAGCCCAAGCTTATAATCTGCGGTGGATCGGCCTATCCCCGTTTTATTGAATTTGAGCAATTCCGTGAAGTTGCGGATTTGGTTGGAGCCTATCTGATGGCTGATATCGCGCATCCCGCCGGTTTAGTTGCAACTGGTTTACATTCTTCACCTATGGGATACTGTGATGTTGTTACTACCACTACCCATAAAACGCTGCGCGGGCCAAGGGGCGGCATGATAATGATGGGAAAAGACAGAGAAAATCCTTGGGGGAAAGTGGCGCCAAAATCCGGTCGTGTTAAAATGATTTCTGAATTATTGGATTCCATGGTAATGCCCGGAATTCAAGGTGGTCCGTTGATGCATGTAATCGCGGCTAAGGCCGTGGCATTTGGAGAAGCCTTATCCCCGGAATTCAAATTATACACCAAGTATATTGTGGATAATGCCAAAGCTATGGCAGATGAATTCTTAGCGCGGGATTACCAGTTGATCTCCGGCGGTACTGACACGCATTTGGTTCTGATTGATTTATCAAACAAAGGCATTTCTGGTAAAAAAGCCGAAAATGCATTGGAACGGGCGGGAATAACCGTTAATAAAAATATGGTACCATTTGATACTCGCAGCCCGTTTATTACCAGTGGAATAAGAGTCGGAACGCCGGCCGTTACGACACGCGGTATGGGTACGGATGATATTCGTCAAATATGTAAATTAATCGATAAAGTGATTTCAAACCACGATGATGAGGCTATCATTGCTGGTGTTCGTCGTGAAGTGAAAGAATTATGTCGATTATATCCACTATATAAGGAAATTCACTGAAGCGATCTTTGCATTTTAATATCAATGCACTGAAATCATTTAACCGATTGAGTGATTTAGTATCGTCAAGACCATTAATTACCTTTTTGGTGATTTGTCAACTGTTTTTATTCATCGGTTGTTCACCTAAGCATTATATTATTGATCGTTTAGGTAGATCCATGGGATCTGCCACAGACGTATATTTATCAGAAAACGATCCTCAACTCGTCCGTGAGGCTTTTCCCTTCAATTTAAAAACAATTGAGATGCTGGTTCAGCAGTCTCCGGATAATCCTGATTTACTGACGGCCGCGGCGTCCGGGTTTGCTCTTTACAGTTATGGTTTCATCCTTGAAGATGCCGAACGAATGGCTGCAAAAAATATCAGCTTGAGCCGACCGATTTTTAAACGTGCCCAAAAATTATTTGAGCGCAGTCGCGATTATGGTCTACGCGCCCTTGAAGCAAATCATACGGGTTTTATTAAGCAATTTGAAAAAGATCCGGCAACAGCGGTTAATGTGCTCACGGTAATAGACATTTCGGCAATTTATTGGACAGCCGCTTCCATTGCCGGAGCTGTTACTGCCAGTCAGGGTGACCCAGTTCTGTTAATAGATCTTCCCAAAGTTGGGTATCTTTTTAAAAAAGCCTTCGAATTGAACCCAAATTGGAATGATGGCGCACTCTATAGCGCTATGATGAAGTATGAATTAAGCCGCCCGGATGCCAGCGCCCAATCAGCGGAAATTGCCCGTGGTTATTATCAAAAAGCATTGGAATTATCAGGGGGTATGGATTGCTCTTTATATGTTTCTTATGCTGAAGCATTTTCAGTCAGTAATCAAAACCGTGAGGAATTTACTACTTATATTAATTATGCTCTGGATGTAGATGTAGATGCGGTTCCTCAGAAGAGATTAGCTAATATTCTTGCACAAGACCGGGCCAATTGGCTACTTCAACGGATTGATGACCTTTTTTACTATTGAGCAATGACATGAAGAAAATTCTACCAATATTGATACTTATTTTATCTGTTTTACTGCCGGCTAAGAAAACAGTAATCAAACTGGCAACTCTGGCTCCGAAAGGTTCTGATATGCATTCATTGATGGTAGAAATGGGACAGCGCTGGACCGCAGCCACCGATGGAGAAGTAATTTTAAGAATTTATCCGAATGGCGTGGTTGGTGATGAAAGGGATATGATACGAAAAATTCGGATTGGCCAAATTCATGCCGCTGCGGTTAGTACCGAGGGATTGTCTGTTATTTCACCTGATGTTTATGGATTTTTAATACCGCTATTATTTGAAGATTTTGATGATGTGGATTGGGTAAGAAATCGTATAACTCCTGAACTTGAAAAGGATTTTTACGAGAATGGATTTGTTATCCTTAACTGGGGCGATGTGGGCTGGGCCTACTGGTTTACCAAAACACCGCTCCGCACACAAGATGATTTAAAAAGTATGCATATTTTTACCTGGGCCGGGGATTATCATACTCCCGAGCTATGGAAAAATGCCGGTTTTACATCGGTGCAGTTAGCTTATCTGGATGCTTTATCCGGTCTGCAAACTGGTTTAATTGATGCAATTTCAGTACCGCCGATTATTGCCTTATCCAATCAATTTTTTGGTCCCGCCAACCACATGCTGGACATGAAATGGGGGCTGGTTACGGGCGGTACTGTAATCTATCGATCGGTGTGGGAAAAAATAAAACCCGAATACCGTGAGGCTATGCTGACAATTGCTGAAGAAATTGGACTTGAGCTGCAAAAGGTAAATCGTAATACTGATAGCAAAGCGATTGAAACCATGCGGGAATACGGTTTAGAGGTATATCATCCAACTGTCGCTGAAAAGCAAGCCTGGAAAGAGTTAACACGTTCCTTCTATCCAGATATACGGGGAAGTTTGATACCAACTGAAATTTTTGACCGTGTAATAGATTTGAAAGCGCTAAAAGATTCATTAGAAGCTGAGTCTGCACAGTAATCTCTGTTTGTATGGTCGCCAAAAAATTACATCTGCATTTTGCCGATCGACTGCATTGGGGTGAAGATACCCTGGCATTATTAGTATTCTTTACGATAACTTTTTTGCCTGCCTTCGAAACTTTTCTACGTGCTGTTCAGTTGCCAGGAATCCCATCCTCGGCAATTATAGTTCAGCATTTAACATTATGGATCGGATTTATTGGCGCCGTTCTGGCAACCCGTCAAAATAAATTATTATCATTAACAACTCAACCGCTTTTTGAGCAGGAAAAAAAGATCAAG
Organism: Fidelibacterota bacterium; assembly: GCA_030634675.1. The sequence goes on along the minus strand of DAOWAH010000021.1, from coordinate 5,860 downwards.
GCAGGTCGCTGGTTGGCGAAAACCATTTCCTTCATGGTGGTCTTGGCACTTACTTGGGGTAGTTGGAAGCTGGTCCAAATAGAATTTCAATTTCCACGTAATTTAGCACCGGGTATTCCGATCTGGCTGGGTCAGGCAATCATGCCGCTTGGTTTTGGTTTGATCGCATTGCAGATTTATATAAGCAGTTATAAAGATAGGTTATTGCGAGCGACAATGGTGATGGTTCCAATTTTATTGGTCGCGCTGGGGATGACGGGTTATTTCCAGGAAAATACGCTGGTTATCATTGCTGGATTAACATTAATAATTACCGCTCTGATATATGGTGCACCAATTTTTGTTGGTCTTGGTGGAGCAGCGGTTCTATTATTCTGGAGCTCCTATGTTCCTGTTTCTGCAATTCCTGCGGAAACCTACCGCATTGTTGTTTCCCCCACTTTGCCAACCATTCCATTATTCACACTGGCAGGATATTTATTGGCAGAAGGGGGAGCCTCCAAACGAATGCTGAAGCTCTTTAGAGCCTGTTTTGGATGGATTCCCGGTGGCACACCTGTAATGGTAGTGATTTTATGTGGCTTTTTTACTACTTTAACCGGAGGATCGGGTGTTACAATTCTGGCTTTAGGTGCAATATTGGCACCATTATTAATTCAGGAAGGATACTCGAAAGTATTTGCCATCGGGCTGGTTACGGTCTCGGGATCATTGGGGTTATTATTTCCACCAAGTCTCCCTGCGATCATCTATGGAGTTACTGCGGGCGTTTCAGTAAAAAGTATTTTTATTGCCGGCTTGATCCCCGGCATTCTATTGGTTACTGTCATTGCTTTGTGGGCTATCCGGCAGGGAAAAATCGATCATATTAAGCGCCGGTCATTTGAAATAAAAAAAGTTCTGACAGTGTTATGGGCTACAAAATGGGAAGCTATCATACCTGTAGGAGTTCTTTTTGGAATATTTGGCGGGTACACGACACTCGTAGAAACGGCGGCGATGACAACAGTATATGTCTTATTTGTCGAAGTATTTATTTACAGAGATTTAAAATTCAAGCAGATACCAAAGATAATTATTAATTGTTCAACTTTAATCGGTGGAGTATTAATAATCTTGGGTGTTGCTATGGGCTTTACCAGCTATCTGGTGGATGCCCAAATTCCAATGCTATTAATGGAATGGGTACAAGCGGTCGTATCATCAAAATATACATTTTTAATAATGCTTAATATATTTTTGCTGTTAGTGGGATGTCTGATGGATATTTTTTCGGCAATAATTGTGGTTGTTCCATTAATTGCTCCCCTGGGTCTTTATTTCGGCATCGATCCGGTTCACCTCGGAATTATATTCATCGCCAACCTGGAATTAGGCTTTGTAACACCACCCGTTGGAATGAATTTATTTTTATCCGCATACAGATTTAATGAACCAATGCCAGTGATTTATAAAGCAACATTACCCTTTTTTCTGGTAAGGTTGGCGGTGGTTATTGCAATTACCTATTTACCAATTCTTTCACTGGGATTACTGAGCTAAAGTACTGTTTGATTTGTGTCACTTCATGAGCTGGGAACAAAAGTATTTAGAAAACATATCTTGACTGATAAGAAAAGCTCAAAATAACTTTAGCTTCTTTATTTAGAGGTGCCAATAGAACAACGTTAACAGTAATTGAATAATAGTAGTCAATATTTCGTGATTACCCAGGTAGGTATGTCACAAATTCGGAGGTCAAACCTTGAAAAATAAAACGTTCGTGTTGTTCTTATCAGCAATTATTTTTACACTATCCACAATAACAGCGCAAAGTGAAGCTGGAGCTATATTTCTTTTAATCTCACCAGGAGCCAGAGCAGGAGGTATGGGTGAGGCTCAAGTTGCCGTAGCCGATGACGCCTATGCCAGCTACTGGAATCCGGCCGGGCTCGGTTTTTTAAAAGGATCGGAATTAGCCTTGATGCACGTCAACTGGTTACCAAACCTGGCTGACGACCTTTATTACGAATTCATAGCTTTTCGCAAACACGTTCCCTATCTTGGTACACTGGGTGGCCATATTATTTATTTAAATTTAGGCGAACAGAATCGCACGGGGGAACACCAAGAGGATTTAGGTACATTTACCACTTATATGTTAGCCTTTACAATTAGTTACAGTTCACTGCTTTCCTCGAACTCATCCCTGGGGCTCAATGCTAAGATTTCCTATCAGCACTTAGCGGAGATAGGGGCTGGTAGTGAAAGAGGAAAAGGTACTTCAACCGATGTTGGTTTTGACATAGGTTATTTGCGCAAAGGTTTGTTTACACCCCGTTTGGATCTTGGAATAACTGTTACCAATATTGGGCCAAAAGTCGCTTTCATTGATGTTGCTCAAGCAGATCCTCAACCAACCAACTTTACTATTGGGTTTCAGTATCGTCTGATCAATTCACCGTATAATCGTTTGAGCCTGGTTTATGATGTGGATAAAATGTTGGTGGCTTCCTACCCGGACATGGATTGGGATGACGACGGGTTTGTAGGAAGATATGATGAGGATGGACATTCTTCGATTGATTCGGAATATAACCGGAAAGGACAGCGGGAAACCGCTCATACCGATCCAATTTATCTGGCATTATTTACCTCATGGGTTGATGACTGGCTTTTGGGGGGTGATATAGACCTGGCCCCGTCTAGCCAAGATTCCGATGGTAAAATTGGTGGCTGGGAATGGACTGATGACAAAGATGGAGACGGAATTGTTGACCCAAATGAACTAGACCCGACACCTGAGGGAATTGCTTATGGTGATGATGGCTATGGTATATATAATCAATACGGCCAGAAAGAAGTCGGCACTGGTGAGGAACGGACAATAATGAACGAGTTCGACAAACTGGTTCATAATGTCGGCTTCGAATACTGGTATGCCAATAATTTTGCTTTAAGATTTGGTTATTATTATGACAAAACCGGTAAAATTGGAAACTTTACGCTTGGATTCGGTTTAAGATTTGCTGGTTATGGCTTTGATTTCGGTTATATTGCCGGTAAGCCGGAGGACGCCTTATCCAACACGATGCGTTTCTCAATGAACATGGAATTTTAATTCCATTCTCTAATAATCCTTCATTAGATAAAAAAATCAATGCAACGTCGGGCGGCACTCCTGGTATTACTATTGGCAATCAATTTTTTGCCGGGGCAGATTCCCGGCGACCTGAAAATTGCCGCACTCCGGGTTTCATTTCATCCTGATCAGCACTCCGGAACAACCGGTAATGGCCAATTCCTGATTGCTGCCGAATACGATACCTGCGGTAATTATACAATCGATCCGCCACCGCATGACTCGCTTTATTTCCAAGCCCAACTAACGGCCCTCAATAATTACTATCGGCAGGTATCCTACGGTCAGTTTGGTTTGGATACGATCAATTCAATCATTTATCCCAAAGGGAGCAATGCCAGTTATCAATTATCCGATTCGATGTCGCATTATCATCGCTATGGTGAGGAAGATATTCATGAACGACGACTAACGGAATTACTAAGAGATGCCATAACTAAAGCCTTTGAAACTGATTCCATCGATTTCTCCGCTTTTGATCTGATTGTAGTCTTCCATGCTGGAATCGGGCAGGATTTTTCGCTACCCTATATTGATCCCACACCGGAGGATATTCCGTCCACCTATATTGATCCGGCCATGGTATTTACGCATATCGGGAATGCAGGTATTGTCGTCGGGGATTATATAATTGAGCAAGGGATCATTTTACCTGAGACACAGAATCATCTTTTATATCAAGACGCGGAAGATATATTTCTCGGCGCCGCAGAACCTTGTGATTATCAATATGGATTGACCGGCACATTTGCAATGATGGTTGGGTTCGCAATTGGGTTACCTCCATTGTGGAACATTGAAACTGGTAAAAGCGGGATTGGAATTTTTGGTCTTATGGATCAGGGATCGAATAATGGTCGGGGATTAATTCCTGCCCCACCGGATGCCTGGACGCGTGTCTTTGCCGGTTGGGAGGAGCCGCTGACCATGATCCCCGGTTCGGACGTCATTTTACCTGCCCGCAGTCAGGGTAATCTAATCCGGGTACCTATTAACTGGTATGAGTATTTCCTGATTGAAAATCGCACCAACTGGATTCACGGCAATGTTAGTATTGATTCCCTGCGCTGGAAATTATATAACGAAGATAAAGAAATTCATCTCGATGATGCGCGCTACCCACCGTTGGTGGAAATATTATTTGATTCAGTTGATGTGGTCATTGATGATCCGACCGGTGTGATTATATCTGTACCCGATTACGATCTTGGTTTACCAGCCTCCGGTTTATTAATCTGGCACATTGACGAACAAATAATCAGGAACAAGCAAGACGATTATGCCATTAATGCCGATCCTGATTTTAAAGGTGTTGATCTGGAAGAAGCTGACGGGGCTCAGGATTTAGGCTTTGCATCCATATTTTTATTTACCGATCCCTCCTCGGGATTATTTGCGGATATGTGGTACCAGGGAAATCCGGAATATGAGCGCCTTTATCCTGAACGGTCCGGCCAACCGCTGGTGTTTAGTCCCTACACTTATCCCGACACCAGGTCCAACAGCGGTGCTGCAACTTATATTAGTATCAACGATATTGGGCTACCAGGTGATACGATGATATTTCGTATTGATAATATCTTAATAGCTGATAATTTTCCTGATACTACCCTGCATATTCAGTTGCTGGCGGATTTCACCGGAGACGGAATTGCGGAGATAATAGGCGGCGGGGATTCATTATGGTGGTCGCCGATTGATTCTATTATTAAAAATAATATATGGCAATTAGGATCAAATGAATACGAGGCGGTAATTACCAATTCGGGTGCATCAATTCCCAATCTGGTATTAGTCAGTAATCAGGGTGAATCGCTTGTTATCAATTCCTTTCAATATCAGCCAACGAGTGGACAATTAATAAATACTTGGTCGCAAATGCTTCCTATTACAAGTTATGATAGAGTATGGGGCGTTAATTCTGAAAATGCCATCCGAATTACTCTGGGAGACAGTCTTTATTTGGTTAATTCAAGTGAGATAACGGTCGAGGAAAATCCTTGGCCAAGGCTATACGCGGTAATCGGTTATAGTGCCGAAAACGGCAATTTACCGATCGGTGTCTATTACGATGAAAACGATGAATTAATAGTACTTAATGAAAACGGTTCCATTGTATCGCAATTATCGCAGCCGGGGTTAAAAAATATTTCCATTATCGATCTGGATCTGGACGGAAGGGCGGAAATTTTGTTGGTCACGGATGATGGGAGCGTCGCTTGCTACAATACTAATCTGACCCTGGAAGCGGGTTTCCCGGTCGCGGTGGATGCCCATGAATTTATTCTGGCGCGCAATTTTGTTGGCGATACACATCCGGAATTAGTAGTCTTGAATTCAAATGGTGAAATCATTGTTATTGACTGGCGCGGTCAAATAATCTACCGTTTGGCTAATTCAATTGGTAACGCTTTACAAATGGTCGCTGATTTTCGTGGCCGTTCATCAATCATTACCGAGTCAACAATCTGGTCATTCGATTCATTGACGGTTTCTGACGGCAACGAATGGAATCGACAGAATGGTAACACGCTGAATGACCGAAAAATCCATCTAACAACCCAGGCTCAAGCTCCTTCGTCACGATTATTTGATCCTGCAGGTACCTATGCCTATCCCAATCCTGCTCGTGCTAATTATGTTAAGTTACGTGTTTTTGTGGAATCGGCTGATGAAATAGTGATTAAAATCTATGATCTGGCCGGTTTGCATATTATTGATTTTCACCTTTCTGACCTT
>DAOWAH010000111.1 GCA_030634675.1 Fidelibacterota bacterium | reverse complement strand
TAGTGTGGATATTGTGGTAGCCATCGAGCCGCTGATCCCTGATTTGCAGGCCGATATTGACTTTAGCAGTTGCTTCCAATATCAGCATGTAATCACCGTTAAACTATTGTGAATCATGTTTAGGCTGCCATTCCCGGAAAGCAATCTTGACGTTTTCCAGGTATTCCTCATCGTTGATCGATGTCGGCTAATTACAACTCCTGTTTTTCTCAGTCAACTAAACCGTACTCGCCAAAAAAGATAACAACCAGTAAATAAATCAACGGATTTTTCATACTACCTCCCTGGCAATTCAAACAGAAGCTATAGTAACCACGGCCTGGGCTGCCAACCCCTTACCCGCGCCAATATATCCCAGATAATCAGTCGTTGTGGCCTTGACCGAGACACAGTTTTTATCAATTACCAACTCCGCGGCAATCACCTGGCGCATGGCGTCAATATAATCCTTCAGTTTTGGTTTTTGCAGTACGATAATTCCGTCAATATTATTAATCGAAAAGCTGGCAGCCCGGATTTTATCACCGGCTGTGCGTAAAAACAGGCGGCTATCGGCATCCTTCCATTGCTGGTCTTCGCTGGGGAACAGCGTACCGATATCGCCCAAGGCTGCCGCCCCCAGCAACGCATCGACGATGGCATGCAGCAGCACATCGCCGTCGGAATGCCCCAGGGAGCCAAATGTAGCAGGAATCTCAATACCACCGATAACTAAACGGCGCCCCTCAACAAGTTGGTGTACATCATACCCAATACCGGTTTTAATCATCTTTTCTCTCCAAGATTGAGGCGGCATATTGCCAGTCTTCCAACGTTGTGATTTTAAGATTCTGTGGTGAACCCTGCACCACAGCCACCTGATAACCAAGGCGTTCCACGAGGGAAGCTTCGTCGGTACCTGAGACATTATTGGTATGCGCCGACCTCAGTGCTTCAATCAGGATCTTTTTTGGGAAAGCCTGGGGGGTCTGGGCCAGCCAGATTGTTTCCCGGGGGATTGTACCTTTAATATGATGACTGCCGGTAGATACTTCCTTAACTGTGTCGCGCGCCGGTAAAGCCACAATTGCCCCATCGTGATTATTGCAAGCCGCAATACAATCTACGATCATTTGTTCAGTAATAAATGGTCGTCCCGCATCATGGATAATTACAATCTCCGTATCCTCAGCAGTTGCTTTTACTCCATTGAAAACTGAATCTTGGCGACGTTTCCCACCTGCGACCAAACGAATTTTGCCCTGGTAATCAATTTGCTTTATAGTGGTGGATAATGTGGCGATCCAGTCGGTTGGGACAACCACAATGATTTCAGTTATCGCTGATTGGGACAGAAAAGGCTTCAGGGCGTGAAAAAGCAACGGTTGACCGGCAATGTCTTTAAACTGCTTGAGGGTCTTTCCGCCGAATCTAAAACTCTGTCCGGCGGCGGGAATTACGGCACTGACTTTACAACTGTTAACTTTTTCCTCCCCGAATTTGGTCATTATATGATTAAGGTCGCGTCACCGTAACTGAGGAAATTATATTTTTTGCTCTTGGCCTCTCTGTAGGCTTTCTTAACAAAATCCAGTCCGGCAAAGGCCGATACTAAAATTAACAGCGTAGATTTAGGTTGATGAAAATTTGTAACCATGCCATCGATCATTTTGAAATCATAGGGCGGGTAGATGAATTTATCAGTCCAACCCCGTTTGGGAGAAACCTGAAAACCGGATACGACCACCGTTTCCAGCGCTCGAACAGTGGAGGTTCCAACAGCCACGATTTTACGGCGCTTGGCACGTGCTTCATTAATTGCAATTGCAGTCTGAGGCGATACCTCAAAATACTCCGAATCCATCTGGTGGCGATTCAGGTCTTCCACCTGCACCGGCCGGAAAGTACCCAGTCCAATATGCAGGGTAATAAATTCAACTTTTACGCCTTTATCCCTGATTTTTTGAATCAGTTCTTCACTGAAATGTAAACCGGCCGTTGGTGCGGCGACGGCCCCGCGCTCTTCGGCAAATACACTTTGATAGCGGATTTTATCGGATGGCTCCGGATCACGTTTAATATAAGGCGGCAACGGAGAAATGCCGATGTCGTCGATTATTTTATAAATATCCTGATCGCCGTATTCAAAACGTACAACCCGACCACCGGAAACCGTATTGTCGATAACGTCGCAATGGAATGTTTCCGTAAACATCAGCTTATTACCAATCCGAACTTTCCGGGCGGGACGCACCATTACTTCCCAGAGATCATTCTCCAATTCCCGTAAAAGAAATACCTCCACGCGAGCATCGGTTCGATCTTTACTGGCAAACAGGCGGGCCGGAAATACTTTGGTTCTATTAAGAATCAACAGGTCATTTTTACGCAAATAATTATCAATATTGCTGAAAGTGGTATGTTCGATTGATCCATTCTCTTTGTGCATCACCATCAGCTTAGCCTGATCGCGCTTTTTAGCGGGATATTGGGCAATATACTTTTCCGGTAAGTCGTAATCAAAATCAACCAGTTTATACTTGGGTTTTTTATTTATCATGAAAGAATCCTTGTTGTGAATTCCGGGTATCCTCGCGGCCCAATAAGCTGAATGCCTTGGGCTGAGCTACGCGTCCCCGGGTTGTGCGCTGAATAAACCCTTCCTTGATCAGGTAGGGTTCGTAAACATCTTCAATTGTTGTGGCATCCTCGCCCACGGCTACCGACAGGGAACTACCCCCAACTGGTCCGCCATTGAATTTGTCGATCAGGATGGAAAGAATGCGACGGTCCATATCGTCCAGGCCATTTTCATCAATTCCGAGTGCGGCCAAAGATGCTCGGGCAACTTTATGGGTGATTCTCCCGCTGGCTTTTACTTCGGCATAATCACGGGTTCGGCTCAGAATACGATTAGTTATTCGTGGTGTTCCTCGTGATCGGCGGGCGATCTCCATGGCACCATCATCATCGACATCAATTTCCATGATTTCCGCCGAACGTTGGGCAATCAGAAACAGGTCTTTCGGATCATAGTAATCAAGGCGCAATATAACGCCAAATCGATCGCGCATTGGCGCTGTCAGATTGCCGAGACGCGTGGTCGCTCCGATCAAAGTAAACGGCTCTAGATTGAGCTGAACATTGCGTGCGCTTGGTCCTTTGTCGATCATAATCTCGATCGTGTAATCTTCCATAGCTGAGTAGAGATATTCCTCAACCACGCTATTTAAACGATGAATTTCATCAATGAAAAACACATCTCTGTGATTCAGATTGGTAAGCATTCCGGCCAGATCGCCAGCCCGTTCGATTACCGGTCCGGATGATTGTCTCAGATTGGTATGCAATTCGCGGGCAACAATATTAGCCAGCGTGGTTTTACCGAGTCCCGGCGGACCAAAAAGCAGCACATGGTCTAAAGCATCACTGCGTTTATTGGCCGCTTTAATATACAGTTTAAGATTGTCGACAACTTCGATCTGCCCGATAAAATCGTCGAAATAAGACGGGCGTAGCGATTGATCCGCGGCGAGGTCGTCGTCAACCGGTGTAGGATCGGTTATATGCTGATCTGTCATTTACTCGGTTTAAATACACCAAAACAGTCGTTTATAGACGCGAAAGTTACAAACTGGTTTAAGGGGTTGCCAAGTGAGGGTTTCAAATACGGGTATTTTTAGAAATATTACAATCGCTGAAATAAGAAATCGTATTAATATTAGTCATCATACCCATAAGTGTTAAATTTGTTTTATATATTAATTTCATTCCAGTAAATATGAGTAAAAAAGGAGTTTTTGCTGTGCCGGAAAAACCGTACCTGCTGCGTGATTCACATTGGAAGACTATTCAAGACGATAATTATCGGGTGGTTGTATTACCCTGGGGAGCAACGGAGGCGCATAACTACCACCTGCCTTACGGCACGGATACTATTGAAACGGAATGCATCGCCAAGGAAGCCGCACGGCTGGCCCGGGAAAAAAGCGTAACAGTCATGGTACTGCCCTCAATACCATTTGGTGTGAATGCCCAGCAACTTGATATCAAGTTCACAATAAACATGAACCCCAGTACTCAAGCAATGGTACTGACAGATGTAGTCGATAGTTTGGATGGACACGGTATCGAAAAACTGGTGATTCTGAACGGCCATGGTGGTAGCAACTTTCGTCAGATTATCCGCGAACTCCAGAACCAGACCGAAATCTTTCTTTGCCAGGTGGACTGGTACCTGATTGCACCGGAAGCAGACCTGTTTGATGAAATTGGTGATCATGCCGGAGAAATGGAAACCAGTCTGATGCTACACCTGGCCCCTGATCTGGTATTACCTTTGGATCAAGCCGGTGAAGGCCGCGCGAAACATTTCACAGTATCCGGTCTGAATGAAAAATGGGCTTGGGCGCCGCGTAAATGGACTGAGATAACTGATGACACCGGAGTCGGAAATCCTGCTGCGGCAACCGCCGCGAAGGGTGAACAATATTTTAGGGCGGTAACTAATACTATTGCTGGTCTTCTAATTGAACTAGAGCACACCGCAAGCGATGAACTTTACCGGTTTAACCATGAATAAGCAGATACCAGTCCAATAACTGGGAAATCGCTGGTTTTAATCCGCTTTCGCTCCGATGAATCGGAGCTATGGCGGACAAGAAGGTTTGGTTAAATTCCCTGTTACTTGCGGCTGAAAAATGGGTCCAGGGCTTGCCCTGGCATTCATCCCTTTGATTTATATTTTGTAGCGGATGACAACCAACCTGCATTTATCTTGTCATATACAGCAGAAGTGATAATCATGAAAAAACAGCAGATAAAAACAGGAACCAGATTTTTAGTCTGGTTATCGACTATTTCCCTGGTAGTTGGATACCCGGTTTTGCATATCAAATACGATTTTCTGGATAACGTATTACGTGCCCTAGCTCTGCAATGATCACTGACTATTATTATCAACAAGATTAATGAATACGGACCACAGCTATGGATTATGAAGCGCTGGTTGATCTAGTTAAAAATAATCAAGGTCGTCTGACCCTGGATTTGGAAGCAGTAGATGTCGATCGTGAGGCCAAAACAAATTTTACGAATTCAGGATTAAGTTGTGCCTGGACCAAAAAAATGCAGGGTGGTTATAACGGCGCACTGCCAGTTGAATTGGTTACCACCGATACCGGACACTACACCAAGCGGAATATACTTGGCATGGGTTACGGTTTTGCCTGGGCCAAAAAAATGCGCGGGAAACTGGGTAATATGGAATTTGATTTGATTGCCACTCGTGTAATCAAAAAACGCGAAAAAAAACTACTGGCGTTTGGCTATAGTTACGCCTGGGTGGAACAGATGACCGGCGAGATTGGCCCCAGATTGAAACTGCGTTTTACAACGACAGATGTAGGCCAGGAAAAGAAATCCAGTTTCCCCGGATTCGGGAGTGGCTTTGGTTGGTCCAATAAGGCTGAATTGGTAATTACTTTATATGAGACGCTGCCGCGGCGGTCCTAAAGTAACCAGGTTAAAAAAAACAGCGCCATATTTAAGGAACTGCTCTTGAGAAGCAGTCCTTTTTTATTATTCTTGCTTATTCCGGCAAGGCGACCCGTAATTTTTTAATACGGGCGGGACGTTCCTTAGCAAATTTTACGATTGCTGCCAACTGCCAGCGGGCGCCCAGGTGGGCTTCATCGATCACATCATCCAGGGTACCGCCGGATCGCCAGCGATTATCCCAATCGGCACTAAGCGAATATTCTTTCACCACCGGGGTTTTGGTCCAATTGCCCATCAGGTCGATGGCTGTATTGGTGATGATCATGGCATCAGCCCACTCTTTATCGGCGACAATAGCACGTTGATATTCCTTGCTCTGCCTCTCAAACAGATACCAGCTAAGGGCGGCCACAATCTTCACATTGGGTCCCGCTTCCTTTAATTTAGGCAGGATCGAGATTAACTCGTCAATTGCTTTGGTGCCGCGGATAAAGACCACACCTTCCTTAGGCCGATCCGGATCGTAATCCTTGATAATATAGGCTCCTTTAGCCGCCTCCCAGTAGGGGGCCATACCCAGGACTTCCCGGTTCGGGATTTCCACACTCGGGCGGGTCAGGTGCAAGGCGATAATTG